>SUWU01000012.1 GCA_015061295.1 Lentimicrobiaceae bacterium | reverse complement strand
TCATGAACGGCACCTTGAACCTCTCGGTCCTCGACGGATGGTGGGCAGAAGGTTATCGCGAGAAAGCCGGCTGGGCGCTTCAAGAAGAAAGAACATACAGCGACCAACGTTATCAAGATGAGTTAGACGCTGAGACGATTTACAATCTCATCGAAAACGAAATTGTTTCATTGTACTTCGACAGAAATGAGAAAGGCGTTCCATCACAATGGGTTAAATATGTCAAGAACAACTTGATGCAGATTGCACCTAACTATACCATGAAGAGAATGCTCGACGATTATTTCGCTCAATATTATAACAAGTTGATTGAGAGAACCGACTTTATGCGTGAGAACCGTTATCAGAAAGCATTCGAGATTGCAGCATGGAAAAAGAAAGTCGAATCTAACTGGGATAAGATTGAAGTCGAGTCTATCAAGATTCCAGATTCAAGTCTTCGTTCCTTGACATTCGGTGATGTCATCATCGCTGAGATAAACTTGAAGACACCAGGATTAGACAGGGGAGACGTCGGCGTTGAGATAGTCTTTGGTGGCAAGGATAAGAACGGCAACGACAAGGTTATGCAGGTTGAACAATTACAGTTAGTAGAATCAGGCGAAGGCTGGGCAAGATATTACATCAACCTTCCTTTGAACAAAGCTGGTATCTTCGACTACACCTTTAGAATATATCCAACAAACGACTTGTTACCACACAGACAAGATTTCGCTTTGGTGAAATGGATATAATTAATTAGGAAACTATAAAAATGAAAAGAGCTCCAAGTTTGATAAAAACTTTGGGGCTCTTTTAAATTTACGAGTATAACATTTGATATCACATAAAAGTGGAGGATACCGGACTCGAACCGGCCACCTTCAGATTGCGAACCTGACGCTCTACCTGATGAGCTAAACCCCCGTCGTGTTTCGTGCGACAAATTTAGTAAAAAATATAAGTGTCGAGATAAATTTTTAGGTTATTTTAGAACTCATAGCCTTCGTACTTGATAAAATCGTATTTTTGTAGAAATTGTTAATCACAAATCATGAAAAAAATCCTTACCTTATTAATATGCTTCTTGGCATTATCAAGCTTCGCTCAGAAAGTAGAGCCAACCTGGGAATCTTTAAATCAACGAGCTTATCCTCAGTGGTTCTCCGACGCTAAACTCGGAATCTTTATTCACTGGGGAGTGTATTCCGTTCCAGCTTTCGCTACTAACGAAGGCTACGCCGAATGGTATTACAGTGGCTTGATGAACGGCGATACGACGCGTATCAACTTCCAAAAAAGAAACTACGGCGAGGACTTCACCTATCGCGACTTCGACAAACTCTTTAAGGCAGAACTCTTTGAACCAACACAATGGGCAGACTTATTCAAGAAGAGCGGTGCGAAATATGTGCTTCTCGTCACTAAACATCATGACGGATATTGTCTCTGGGACAGCGAATATTCTCCAGAATGGAACAGCGTCGTGGGCGGACCGAAGCGTGACATAGTGGGAGAACTCACCGATGCAGTGCGGGCCGAAGGTCTTAAAATGGGATTCTATTATTCGCTTCCTGAATGGACTAATCCTTTGCACCGCTGGTATATCGACCCAGACGATTCCATAACTAATTATGTTGATAACCACATGATTCCGCAGTTCAAGGAGTTAGTTACAAAATATCGTCCATCTATTATCTTTGCCGACGGCGAATGGCGTAACTCAGCTGAGCAATGGCATTCGGCAGAACTGATAGCGTGGTATTACAACACAGTGGGTGAGGAGGCTATCGTCAACGACCGCTGGGGCCACGGCGCGCAACATGGATTCCGCACTCCAGAATATAGTGCAGGCATCACTCAGACCGATCGTCCTTGGGCAGAATGTCGCGGCATAGGTCGCTCCTTCGCACTTAATCGCAATGAGCCGCTCTCCAATTATCTCACCTCTAAAGAATTGATTCGTCACTTCGCTAAGACAGTCGCTGCCGGAGGTGGAATGACGCTCAACGTAGGACCAGCAGCCGACGGAATTATACCGATGTTACAACAGGAAAGACTGTTAGATCTCGGTAAGTGGTTGGAGATAAACGGCGAGGCTATCTACGGGACGCGTCCTTATCATAAATTCTACGAGATGAAGGAGGTCTCTATCACAAGAACAGACTCCGTCATTGACTTCAATTGGCATCGTAACTCGCCAGATAAAGCGATAAGCTACGATAACTTCAGCGCTACATGGAACGGAATTTTCATCCCTGAAAAAACTGCTACATATACTTTTGAAGTAGAAGTCGATGACAACGTAAAAGTTACCGTCGATGATAAAGTGATAATAGACTATAATCCAACTAAAGCCAACGAACAACAGAGCGATGCCGACATGGCGAAAAACTGGAGCTCAACATCGGGAAAGATTAAGCTGAAAGCTGGCGAGCCTTATAACATCAAAGTTGAATATCAGGAGAAAAACATCGATGCTATGATGCGACTTTTCGTCTCTTCTAAATATATGACGAAATATATCTTAAAGCCGATGAATGGATTCAGAGCAGAATATAAATGCGAGCAACCTTACGTATGTTACACAACAAAAGGCGATGACTTATATGCTATCGCGATAGAATTTCCGCAAGACGAACTCGTGCTTGAAATTCCACAGCCGAAAGAAAATACTGTCGTGAGAATGCTCGGCTGCGAGAAAATCTTACCATGGAGATATGAAGACGGCAAGATGATTATCGACACTACTCCGCTCAAATATAACGACTTGAAGAGCGATGCGGCTTGGACTTTCGTTATTAGAGACTGAGAAACTGAGAAACTGAGAAACTGAGAATTTGAGAAATTGAGAATCTGAGAATCTGAGAAATTTTTCAGCTTCTCAGTTTTTCAATTTTTCAGATTTTACTCAATGTAGTCAAACCATGTTCTCTTCCTACGATGTAGATGTTGGCGTCGGGCAAATTCATTTGCAATTCTTTTCCTAAGATAAACTGCGAGCAAACAAAAGTGTCGCCGGCTTTTATTGTAGAGTTCTCGCAATGCTCGGCGACAAATCTATCTTTACCAAGATAACGCGCCTCGCATATCCTGTCGGGAAGCCAACTGAAACGAACGATGTCGCCGACATTAAGATATTTCGTTGTGATAATTTCTGCGTTAAAGACTTCCGATTCGATCTTTTTCTCTTTTCTTAACATCTCGCAAAAAGAATCCCAAGTCATCTTGGAAGCATATTGCGACAAAACGTTAAGAGTTCTTAACGAGACGCTATCGTATGCTCTTGTCGAATAATTCCAGACTCTTTCCAAAGTCGTTTCTGAGATATGCTGTCGTAACTCCATCTCGATGAGTGAAGTAAGTTCAACGAAGTCGGAGTGAACTTTAAGTTTCTTTCCCAACTTTTCTTCCACACGCTCACGTAAGGCGTAAATCTGAGGTATGTCGCTTTTTATAGTCATGTTTTTTTGTGGTACAACGAACTCTTGTAGAGTCACACGGACGTGTGACTTCATTGTACATTGTCTTTGTTTTTAATTTATTTTTTTTCATTACAAAAATATGATTATTTTTGACAGACTAAACATATATCATGACGAAGGAGAGCGGAATATTTGAGAAAGAAGTCTTTTTACAAAAAGATAATGATAATTTTCACGATTATAAATTGTTGAAAACCACAGCGTATTCTAAGTTGTGGCGTGTTAGTCGTGATGGAAAATACTTCTTGATAAAGACAACAAAAGACAATTCCGAGTATCAGCAGAAGATGCTTCGTCGCGAGTATGAAATCTCAATAGGCTGCGACAATCCTAACATCGTGCATGTTTTTACATACGAGAGAAATCTGCCAGAAGGCGAGGGAATTGTGATGGAATATATAGAAGGAAGGACATTAGACGAATTCCTTTTGGAGAAACCATCGCTGAAGACAAAACAGAGAATCTTCGGTGAGTTGCTCTCTGCTGTCAATTATCTTCATAAAAGAGGAATAATACACAACGACCTGAAGCCGGAGAATATCCTCATTACAAGAGCAGATAACACGTTGAAGATAATCGACTTCGGCCTCGCCGACAATGACGCCTTTTATGTCTTGAAGACATTAGGATGCACGCAGAGATACGCATCTCCGGAACTTCTTTCACAAGATATAAGGACGCGGCTTGCCACGTCAAAACAAAAAATCGACGCTCGCAGCGACATTTATTCCATCGGAATAATCATGCAAGATATTTTTGATGGAAGATACAAACGTATTATTAATAAATGTATAAAAGAAAATGTCGGCAGTCGTTATCCAGATATAAGTTCCTTGCAAAGAAAATGGAACGATAGAAATAAAGTCTGGAAAAACTTAGCTGTTATTGTGATTCTATTAGTTGCGGCATTTCCTACATATCTATATCTTTCAGAAGAAAATGCTGAGAGAAAAGAAATTGCGGTTAAGGAAGCTAAGATTGCTGAGATAAAGAGCGACATCAGAGCATTTTTTGAAGATTTCATAAACGACTTGAAATCACACACTGACGCTGAAGGTTATATTGAACTTTCAGAATATTCGAAATTGATGACTGAATTTGCAGAAGAATATACCCAATATATGAACGACAAAGTTTATACTCTCACCGACGACGAACTTAAACAAAGAGCCTTCTTAGAGATGACCTCAAATTATAACGCGTTTTATAACGAATTTGTCAATATGGTTAAGGTGAAATATGATTAGTCGAAATTAGTGTCGCCTCCCGTAGAGTCACACGTCCGTGTGACTGCTCATTCATCGAATGTACAAAGTCTGTTGACCGTTGTCCGTTGACAGACGAAGTATAAAAGACATTATATCTTTATTTACTTTTTACTGTATTTTCTTGTTTTATTTAATCTTTTTTTTTATATATTTGCAGGGTAAAAATGCGGATGACCGCAAAAATAACCCTTAATTTATGAAAATAGAACGTAACAGGTATCTTCAAAAACTTATCAATAGTCGCAAGAATGGTCAGGTAAAAATAATAACTGGCGTTAGGCGTTGCGGTAAATCATATTTACTTAGCGTGCTTTATCGGGATTATCTTTTGCAAGAAGGTGTTCTTCCCGAACAGATTATAACTGTTGAATTGGATAACGACATTAATGTGCGTTATCGTAATCCGTTGGAATTAGGCGCATATCTTCGTGAAAAAGTTGCCAATACTGAGATGGATTATTACATCCTGTTGGATGAAATTCAGATGGTTGAGTCTATAAAGAATCCTTATATGCCAAAAGAATCAGACTCTAAAATAACTTTTGTTGATGTTCTTTTAGGCTTGAGAAGTTTGTCACATGTTGATGTTTATGTTACTGGTAGCAATTCCAAAATGCTTTCATCGGATGTTGCTACGGCTTTTAGAGATAGGGGAGAAGAGATTCATATTACACCTCTTACCTACGATGAGTTTTACGCTGCATACCCGAATGAGAAACGTTACGCTTGGCGTGAGTATATGACTTTCGGAGGAATGCCATACGTTTTGCACAAAAGCACTTATGAAGAAAAATCAAGATATTTGCAGGAATTATTTCGGTTGACTTACATAAAAGATGTAGTAGAACGAAATAGGTTGCGAGCAAACATTGAAGTTCTTGACGAATTACTTAATGTGGTTGCGTCTTCAGTAGGGTCTTTGTCTAATCCAACTCGATTGTCAAATACATTTAAATCTGTAAAAGGATTAAATGTGAAGAATGAAACTATTTCTACGTATTTGGATTGTTTTATTGACGCTTATATACTGTGTAAGTCACATCGTTACGACATAAAAGGTCGCTCGTATATTGACACTCCGCTGAAATATTATTTTACAGACATTGGGTTGAGGAATGCACGTCTCAACTTTCGCCAACAGGAAGAAAATCATATCATGGAAAACATCATTTACAATGAACTCATTGCGAGAGGTTTTAATGTTGATGTTGGTGTTGTAGAATATAATCACATAGATGAGAATGGCAAGAAAGTACGTTCGCAGTTGGAAGTCGATTTTGTCGTTAATCAAACGGAGAAACGATATTATATTCAATCAGCTCTTACAGTGGCTGATGAAGATAAACGTAAGCAAGAAGTTAATTCTTTAAATAGAATAGATGATTCTTATACTAAAATTGTAGTGGTACGTGATAATGTTTTGTCATGGACCGACGACAAAGGCGTGCAGTATATCAATATCGAAGATTTTCTTTTGGATAAGATAAATGAACTTTGATACAATCAAAAAGGAAGTATATTCATAAAAAGTCCTCATCTCCCGTAGAGTCACACGGACGTGTGACTGCAATTTTTTATAAATTGCGGGAAATCGGAAGAAATGCCATTTAAAATTTGCGGGGAAATAAAAAAATACTATTTTTGTAGTATGATTTTTGTGTTTTATAATGTATAAAAATACAATGATTTTATGTGTTATAATACATAAAAATAAAAATACAATGGATATGAAAATAGAGTTATTAAAGAAAATCATCACTGACAATAGACGTCTGATAAGTAGAATTGAGTATGTAGAGCGTGATATTATATTGGATGACAATCTGAATTATGTGTTTGTAGGTCTTCGTCAAGCTGGTAAGTCTTATTTGATGTATCAGAGGATTCATCAGCTGCTTCGTGACGGACATCAGATGGATGAGATCGTTTATGTCAATTTAGATGATGAACGTTTGTTTGATATAACTCTTGATGATTTGGATTCGATATTACAAGCTCATTATCAACTTAATGATTGTAAACCAATTATTTTTTTAGACGAGATACAAAATATACCACATTGGGAGCATTTCGCTCGCAGATTGGCGAATGAGCAATACAGAGTCTATCTGACAGGTAGCAATGCCAAAATGTTGAGTAGTGAGGTCGCCACTACTTTGGGCGGACGTTATATGATTCAGGAAGTTTATCCATATTCATTAGTGGAATATCTAAAGGCTAATAATTTGATTTTAAAAAATAATTGGGAATATGATTCCGAAATAGTGAACCATATACAGCGTATTTTTCCATCTTATTTCTATTACGGAGGTTTCCCGGAAAGTGTCCGTTTGGTAGAAAAACGCTCTTGGTTGTCGGTGCTTTTTCAAAAGATTTTCCTTGGCGATTTAATTGCTCGATATAAAGTGCGCAACGAGACTTCTTTGAAGCTTCTTGTAAAAAAAATGTCGGAAAGCATTAACCAGCCTTCATCGTTCAATCGTCTTGCCAATATAGTGTCATCAGCAGGACAGAAGATACAGACTTCTACCGTGATTGATTATGTGCGATTTATGGAAGATAGTTGGTTGTTGTTTAGTATGTCGAATTATGCTGCTAAGTTCGCGGAAAAAGAGAGCTCGAAAAAATACTATTTCCGTGACAATGGTATATTGAATTTGTTTCTGATAGATTCAGAAACTTCATTGTTGGAAAACAGGGTTGCGATAGAGTTGAAGAAGCACTTTTTTGATGAGGTGTATTTCTATAACAAAAATGTTGAGGTTGATTTTTATGTTCCATCACAGGAATGCTTGATACAAGTAGCTTATTCTATAGCAAATGCGGAAACGAGAAATCGTGAAGTCTCATCTTTGTTGAAAGTCGCTAAGCATCTTAATGCAAAACGCTTGCTTATAATTACTTATAATGAAGAACAAACGATAGAAGTCAATGACAAAGTTGTTGAAATTGTTCCTTTGTGGAAATGGTTATTGTGTGATAAATCCTATTAGGTCTAAGGTCAAAAGACTAACGACAAAAGGTGAATGTCTAAAATCTTTGCCTCCCGTAGAGTCATACGGACGTGTGACTGCTCATTCGCCGAATGTACAAAGTGACTAATCTGAAAAGAATCAAAAAAGAACTAAAAAGAAATTTTTAAAATATACATATTTATTTACTTTTGTCCTTGTGTAGCATAATTCGATTAACACGTGAGTGTTTGTCATTCTCGATGATGAACCTAGGAAATTCATTAAGACAAGAGATGGCAGATGCTTCCGCTGGTTCGTGCGTACGTATCCCAACGTATGCTGGCTTTAGCGCAGGCTGTTGCTTTTTTCCTTGTCGCGGTTTTCCTAGGACCTATCATCAGAAAAGAGTTACGAGCCTACGTTTCTTTTTTGTGTTTTCCTGAAAAGAGATGTAGTTTGGAGATTGTGTTTATGTTGATAATGAATTAAACCATAAAATACAGGGTATTATGAGCAAAGAGTATTACAAAAAAAAGATTATCGACTTGCGTGCTGCTATCGCAAGAGAAAAAGAAGAGAAAAAGAGAGATAATGAGAGATATGCAAGATATATAAAGAGTGCAACCTCTCCATCTTCAAAAGCATCTTGGAGAAAATCTAAAGTAGATGCTGCGGCTAGTCACGACCGTGATATCGAAAGATATAAACGAGAGATTGAATCCGCTAAGGCATCTTTAGCAAGATTAAGAAAATAATTATCACATAAAACATTAAAATTATGGCAGTAAAGAAAACTACAGTCAAGAAGACCAAAGATGGTAGTGTTGACAAACGCACAAAGGAAGGTAAAGCTATTTGCGAACGCATGGCAAAAGCCCGTAAAGAGAAAAACAGTTTGAAAAACAGAATTAAAAGATTATTTAAGTAAAAGACAGAACACTATGAATACAGACATAAAACACATTGCAGCTTTAGTTGCATCAGCAATCTGGGCTGACGGAGAATACGACGAGGCAGAAAAAATCGTTGTAGGAGAAATCGCTGAAGCTTTCGAACTTGACGCTGCTTTATTCGCACAAGAAATTGACGCAGCTGTGGCAGAACTCGGAACAATGGATGAAGAACAAGTTAATAACTACATCCTCGAACATTCAGCAGAAGTTGATGACGATGAAGCAGCAATGCTTTATGAAGCAGCCCTTCAGATTATCACAATTGACGGCGTTGTTGGCGTTGAGGAAATCGACAATGTCCTCGCTATCGCATCAGCACTCGGACTCGATGAAGCGCAAGCAGTTCTTCTTTTCGCTGACCTTATCAGAGAAGAACCAGAAATTGAACTCGCATATTGATTATTAATCTTTAAAATATTATAATTATGGCAGCAGAAATCAGCGTTACTGGTAACAAGAAAGTAGAAACTCTCGCTAGAGAATTCAATGAAAAATATCCATTTCTCAGATTGACTATCTGTCCTATGAGTGATAAAGAAACCGTAGCAGCAGGTGGTTCAATATCTAAAGTCGATTATTCTCAAACAATCGCTAAAGTCCGTACTAAGAATAATCCTGGTTCAATCACTATTACAGGTAATAAGCTTATCCGCACATTAGAAAGAGAATTCGAAGAAATCTTCGGTCTCTATGCTCAAGTTTGTTATACAACAGCAGAAGGCAAACGCTTCTATACAGGAGAAAAAGGCGATGCTATGACTTTGAGCTCATTTAACAGAAAGTGCGAAGCCGACGGCTGCAAAAAAGATGAATGGAAATAATCATTCGATGATAGTATGAAGATTCTGAATGTAATATATTATATATGAAACAGAAACTTTTTACAAAATCGGCATTTAAAGTTGCCTTGACATGTCCAAGGCAACTTTATTATTATGGCGATGAATCGTATGCCAATCAAAATAACGACGATAGCTTCTTGATGGCTCTTGCGGAAGGCGGCTTCCAAGTGGGTGAGTTGGCTAAAATATATTATGGCGTGGATGATGCCAACGACATCAAAGAGAAAGATTATCAGTCTTCGATAAATGTAACAAATGAGCGTCTGAAGCTATCGGATGTAAATATTGCTGAAGCTGCTTTCAGATATAAGGACTGTTTCGTCCGTGTTGATATACTGAAGAAAACAGGAACTGATATTGAGCTGGTTGAGGTCAAGGCTAAGTCATGGACTGAAGAAGATAGTTTTCTGAACAAGAAAGGTGAGGTGGCTTCCGGCATAAGGGAATATCTGTATGATGTGGCGTTTCAGAAATGGGTGGTAGTGAATGCTTTGAAAGACTTATATCCTAATAAGAAATTTAAAGTGAAGGCGTTTCTGATGATGGCCGACAAAGGAAAAGTGGCTGATGTCGATGGTATGAACCAGTGTTTCCGCATCGTCAAAGATAAAAATAACAGGTCTAAGATTGAAAGGACAGCTGATGCAGAAAATCTTAGGAATGCGGCTCACGTACTTACGCCATTCGACGTGGATGAGATTTGCGATATGATTATAAAAGGGGAGACTGGCGAACAGGATAAAGTGATGGGCAATACGTTTGTGCCTTTCGTTAACGCCATGTCGCAGCATTATTGCAATCGTACAAAAGCCGAAACAGAAATAGGTTCTAAGTGTTTCTCTTGTCCTTTCTATACCACAGACGAAACGCCGTCGGGACTTAAGGACGGCTATAAGGAATGCTGGAAAGAGATGGCTGGTTTTAAAGACGAAGACTTTAAAAAACCGCTTGTGAAGGATTTATGGGGCGCATATATAAAAAGAAATAAATTTATCGTCGAGGAAAAGTATTTTCTGGAAGACTTGTCGGAAGGTGACTTTAAACCGTCAGAAGAATCTGAGGGATTGCATCATGTTGAACGTAAGCTGCTGCAAATAGCGTTGGCTACGAATAATGACAACATGATGCGACCTTTTAAACCTAATCTGAAAGATGGAACTTACATCGACGTTGAAGGATTAAGAAAAGAGATGTCGGGATGGGTGTATCCTCTCCATATGATAGATTTCGAGACTACTTCCGTAGCTCTACCTTTCTATAAAGGACTTCATCCTTATGAACAAGTGGCATTTCAGTTTTCACATCATATCATCGAAAAAAACGGAACTATAAAACATATCGGTCAATATCTTAACACAAAGAAAGGATTCTTTCCTAACTTTGAATTTATAAGAGAACTGAAACGTCAGCTGGAAAACGACAACGGTTCGGTGTTCCGTTATTCCAACCACGAGAATACAATCCTCAGATGCATTTATGAACAACTCGACAAAAGCGAAGAGTGTGATAAGAATGCGCTGATGGATTTCATTGATACGATAACACATAAGGATGAGCATGTGGGCGAGAGGGATATGATAGATTTGTGGGATGTGGTAAAAAAATACTATTATCATCCATCAATGAAAGGAAGTAATTCCATTAAGGTTGTGCTTCCTGCCGTGCTTAATTCGAGCAGGCTTTTAAAAGAAAAGTATTCGAGACCTGTTTATGGTACGGAAATCATAAGTCAGAACTATGACAGCACGAATCCTAAGATTTGGATAAGTTATGATGAAGACGGAAATGTGGAAAATCCATACAAACATCTCGAGAAAATATCTGAATTTCTGGATGTTGATGAAGACGAGATAAAGAGATATGAAAGCACTTTAGACGAGTCGGTGTGCAACGGAGGAGCGGCCTTGGCTGCATATTCCAAACTGCAATTCAGCGATGACGTCGCTACAAAGGCTTTAGAGGAGGCATTGCTACGATATTGTGAGTTAGACACTCTCGCGATGGTCTTCATCTGGGAATATTTTAATGAAATGATTTGATTTTAAAATAGTATAAAATGCGTATTCTAATAACAGGTTTTGAACCATATTGGGACTATCATGAGAATTCATCATGGGAAGTAGCGAAAATATTGTCTTCATATAAAAGTGAGGCATTCGAGATTGTTACAGAGCAGATGCCTGTCAGTTTTTCACATGTCGCTGATGCTCTTCATAAAGCCATAGCAAATCATAATCCTGATTTGATTATTTTGCTCGGACAGTCGGGTGGAAGCGAGAAGATAAAATTAGAACGTTTCGCATTAAACCTCATGGATGCCAAGATTTGCGACAATGACGGCTATTGTCCTGACGAAGAACTTATATATGAAGATAAACCGGCTGCTTTAAGAACAAGTCTGCCTATAAAGAAATTATGTTCTGCTATCGAGAACCAAGATATTAAAGTGAAGATATCTAATTCATGCGGATTATATGTCTGTAATAGATTTTATTATGAAGCGCTTCTGGCGTGTTCAAACAATCCTTCGATGAATGCCATATTCATTCATCTTCCGTTTTATGAAGATCAACCATCGGCGAAACCATCAAAGCCAAGGTTGAATCTGACAGATATGGTGAAAGCTGTTTTAATTTTAATAAATGAATTGTATGACAAAGAAAGAACAAATTAAGAAGAAACTAGCAAGTGTTTTTGATGATAATTTACGCACTAAGCAGTGGGAAAATTATGTGGATTACGCTATTATAGGATTGATAGTAATAAGCACAATTTCAGTATTCATATCTACATTTGATGTGTCTCCTCTATGTCAGAAGATACTCAATGTCATAGATATTTTCACTGTAGTTGTTTTCACTATAGAAGTCACGCTTCGCATCTGGGCTGCCGATGAAATCAGCCCTAAGTATAAAGGCTTTTGGGGCAGGGTGAGGTATTGTTTTACATTCTACGGATTCATCGATGTTATATCGACATATTCATTCTATCTGTCGTTATTCTTGCCTTTGCCGTATTATATCTTGAAGTCGTTGCGTGTATTACGTCTTTTGCGAGTGTTCCGATATATGCGTTCGTTCCGCTTGCTAAAGATTGCCATTTCATCTAAATCAAGGGAAATGCTGATTTCGTTGCAGTTTCTGGCAATTGTCACTATAATGCTTTCTTTTGTCTTGTTCTTTTATGAACATGCGGTGCAGCCAGATGTCTATGACAATGGATGGAAATCTGTTGTCTGGGCATTTGCGCAATACATCGGCGACCCGGGAGGTTTTGCTGACACTCCTCCAATTACATTTGCTGGCAAGATGATAGCAACGGTCATTGGTATCTTAGGAATTGCATTGTTCGCTGTTCCTGCCGGTCTTATAGGAGCAGGCTTTTCTGAGGCGATGGAAAATGAACTGCATAAAGAGGACGTGGCAGATAATATCAAAAAACTTCATAAAGCTTTCGAACGCAAACTCGACAGACCAACAGGATTCCAAGTTGTTCCGCAATATCTTTCTATCTGCGACATTCAGGCTCGCATGGGAATGAAGACCGATGATATTTTCGACGCCGTTGAATCGTCTGAAGAGTTCCGTTTGATAAATCTCGCGACGACACAAACCATCGATGAACATCCTCAAGACAGCCTGGCAATAGAACATTGCATAGTGAATCGCCCTTACGGATATTTCATCGACAGAAATTCCAAGATAACTATCGTTTCACCTTCAAGTCTTGTTGATGCCTGTATCGGTAACTTCTCATATTATTTGGCACTTATCGGAGGTTTTAACTATATAAGTCGTGAGATAGGAGAGTTGCGCCCTTATACTTCATATTATACTTTTGGAGATAGATATAATCATGAAGAGAATCTGCCTTTATATATGGAAGACCTTGAGAAGTTAACGACACGTGAAGGTAGCTGGACCTTGACATCGCTTGTGGCGAGCGGCGCAAACGAGCCTTCATATCCTACTATATTCCACTTTGGAATAGGTGGTAAGAAAGGAGATGAATCTTTTGAAGGCGAAAATCTTGTCGTGAAAGATACTAAATCATATCGTGAGTTCTATGAAGACTTGACTGCCGAGTTGGAATCTAAATTTGATATGAGTTCAGATCATCAGCGTTATCATAACACTTCAGTATCAAACCTTTTTGTTCGTAAATACGAGGAAGGAAAAGGTTGCGACAATAATATAATCCTTCGTATAGCCTGGAGCGCATGTCTCTGGGATTCGCGCCGTGTTGAAATCGCAAAGACAATAGCCGACGCGCTCAAAAGGCACTTTGAAAACGATGTTCGGAAAGAATACGATCCGGATTTGAAAGTGAAGAAGTTTGGATATTGATGCAGGCCGAGACATGTTAGGTCTAAAGTCAAAAGACTAAAGACTAACGACAAAAGGCAAATGTCTAAAATTCTCATCTCCCGTAGAGTCACACGGACGTGTGGATTATCCACATGAAACCTTATTTGCTCTTATACGAAAGAATGTGAATCGTGACTCCTATTAATATTATGGCGAGTAATATTTGCAGCCAGAGCATTTCGCCTGCAACGAAGAAGATACAATATAACAAGCTGAGCCATAATAATGTAATGATATAAACTTTAGTCTTCAGAGGGATCATCTTGTTCTCTCTGAAGTTTTTTATGTATGAACCTAAATGCTTGCTGTTGATGAGTCTGTTGTATAATTTCTCAGAGCTTTTGAAATAACACCAGGCAGAAAGAAGAAGTAAGGGCGTCGTCGGTAATATTGGAAGAAAAATGCCAATAACGCCTAATATCAATGAGATAGAACCAAATATAATCAGAATGACTTTCAACTTATGATTAGTTTATGTTGATGGTCTTAGATTCCCTGAGCCAAGATGTCGGCGATGTGGACTACTTCAATATTATAACCTTGTTTCTTTGCGCAGCTGCTTAGTTGCATCAGACAGCCCATATCGTTGGTGGCGATATATTCTGCTCCTGATGAGATGGCATCTTGTATCTTGCGTTCAGCCATAGCGACGGAGATGGCTTCGTGCTGTATGGAGAAAAAACCAGAGCCAAAGCCGCAACATAACTCAGGACGCTGCATCTCTACCAGCTCCAATCCTTTCACAGCAGAGAGAAGTCTGCGACCTTCATCGTGAAGATGTAAGTCGCGTAATGAGCTGCAACAATCTTGATATACTACTTTATGAGGAAACTCAGAACCAAAGTTAAGATGATTGATTTTGTTTACAAGGAAGTCGGTGAACTCATATATGTTAGGAACCAGACGTTTAAACTCTAAATGTGATGCTGTATTATAGAACAACTCTTGATAACGGGTCTTGATATATGCCACGCATGAGGCGCTGACGCCGATAATAGGTCTGTCGTTGGGAAAATCTTTGAGAAACTTCTCTCCAAGTTCTTTGGCTTCTTCTTTAAAGCCACTGTAGAATGCAAATTTTCCGCAGCAAGTCTGCTCACAATTATATTCCACATTTATACCAGCAACATTCAATATCTTGACGATATTTTTAGCAGTATCAGGATAAAACTGATCCATGATGCACGATATAAACAAATCTACAGTCATATACAAGAGATGTTAGGTCAAAATAACACTTGCAAAAGTAGGGATTTTTTTTAAAATTATACATTATTATTTTTGAAAAACTGCTGATATTATATCCTATTTTTTTTAAATTTGCAAAGTGATTGTAAAGAAGTTTAATAGTTTAAATATATTGAAATATGAGAAGAAAAATAGTGGCAGGAAATTGGAAGATGAACCTTGATTTCCAAGAAGCTCAAGACCTTGTAGAAAATATTGCTAACCTTTGTGAAGAGAAACAGCCAGATTGTGATGTTATTATTTGTCCTCCATATCTTTATTTAGAGATGGTGACAGATATGGCTGATGAAACACAATGTTTCTATGTGGGCGCACAGAATGTCAATGAGAATGAGTCTGGTGCATATACAGGTGAGGTCTCAGCTAAGATGCTCGACTCACTTGGAACCAACTTCTGTATCGTTGGTCATAGCGAGAGAAGAAAATATTTTAACGAAGATAATGCTGTTCTTGCAGCTAAGATTAAGAAATTATTAGAATACCAAATAGTTCCTATCTATTGTGTTGGTGAAGTCTTGGAAGAGAGAGAGGCAAATACTCATTTCGATGTCATAAGAAGACAAGTGGAAGAGGGTCTTTTCCATCTCGATGTTGCCGACATGGAAAATGTTATCATTGCTTATGAACCTGTTTGGGCTATTGGCACAGGTAAGACTGCTACTCCAGCGCAAGCTGAAGAAGTTCATAAATTTATCCGTTCTCTTGTTAGTGAGAAATATGGTGAAGACATCGCTAATCAATTGCGCATACTCTATGGAGGTAGCTGCAACGCTAAAAACGCTTCTGACTTATTCGCTCAGCCTGACATCGACGGTGGATTGATAGGTGGCGCTTCTCTTAAAGCAGAAGACTTCGTAAGTATAGCAACACAGGCTTCTAAATAAATCATTATGAATTATTACGCATGTTCGTTTTCCAATCCAGAGAATGAGACCCTGAAAGATATGCTCATGGAACTACTCGGAGCTGCAGGCTTCGATAGTTTCATGGATACCGATGAGGGCTTCGAGGCTTATTGTCAAGAAAAGTCTTTAGATGAAACTGAACTTGACGAGATAATACAGATGGAACAATTTTCAAACGTCAAGTTGTTGAAGAAAGAACTTATCCCAGATCAGGATTGGAACGCTACGTGGGAGGCATCATATGAGCCTGTAATCATCAATGAGTTGTGTAGAATAAAAGCTCCTTTTCATCAGGTGGAAGGCTCGTATAAATATGATCTTATCATAGAGCCAAAAATGTCGTTCGGTACAGCTCATCATGAGACGACATCCCAAATCATAGAGCTGATGCTCCAGTCTGATTTCAAAGGACTCAATGTCTTAGATATGGGGTCGGGGACAGGCGTGTTAGCAATTCTTGCTAAGAAACTTGGCTCCTCAATGACGGTGGCTATCGACAATGATGAATGGGCTTACAGAAATGCTCTCGATAACGTTAAACTTAATGACGAAACGGAAATCGTTGTCGAACTCGGTGATGCTAACTCACTAAATAATAGACAATTCGATATAATTCTTGCTAATATCAACAGAAACATCCTCCTTCGAGATATGAAAGAATATGTTAAATGTTTAGTTGATGGAGGTAAGATTTTCTTCAGCGGCTTCTATGAGGAAGACTTGAAACTTATTGCTAAAGAAGCGGAATGTCTTGGTTTGAAATATGTAAATCATGTGACAAAAAACAATTGGACAGCAGCTGTCTTCATTAAATAATTATGTGGTTACCAATACTTATAACAATATTATTAGCTTATATCTTAGGTTCTATTCCGAGCTCTGTTTGGATCGGAAAGATCTTCTTTGATGTTGATGTAAGAGAACATGGTTCTGGTAATGCTGGGACAACGAACACTATCAGGACGTTAGGATATAAAGCTGGCGTTCCGGTCTTTATCATAGATGCCTTAAAAGGGTGGTTCGCAGTCTTTATGTCGAAGGTTATCTTCGGTTATTTCCCAGAGATAGAGATGCCCGACTATGTACAGGTAGTGGCAGCGGCAGCGGTGGTTATAGGTCATATATTCCCTGTATTTGCAGGCTTCAGAGGTGGTAAAGGCGTGGCAACATTACTCGGAGTAGGTTTCGGACTAATACCAATACCAGCTTTGATAGCACTCGGAATATTTATTATAGTGCTCTTGTGCTTCGGCTATGTGTCGCTCGCAAGTATCACAGCAACAGTGACCCTGCCTATCGTGACTTATTTCTTCGTAATGCCTGACAATCTAATATTATTTTTATTGTCAATAGCAGTGGCTATCTTCGTTCCAATAACACATAAAGAGAATATCAAACGTTTACTTAATGGAACAGAAAATAAGTTCTTGAAGAAAAAATAAATTTAAAAATATTTGAGATATTAACATTAAAATTTGTAATTTTACCAACTGATAAATACTAAAGTTATGAAGTTTATTCTTTCAAGTTTAAAATTATTAAAAGCAGTACAATCGCTTGCTGGCGTTATCAATTCTAGTAATACATTGCCAATCCTCGATGATTTCCTTTTTAATATATCAGAGAACGCATTGAAGATCACTGCTTCAGATTTGGAAACAACTATGATAGTGACTATACAACCTGATATGGTAGAAGGTGGTGGCGAGGTGACTATTCCAGCTCGTTTGCTTATAGATATTTTAAAGAACTTCCCTGATATTCCAGTATCATTTAATATTGATGAAGAAACTCTCGCTATTGAGATTAAGACTGGCGAAGGTCGTTATAAAATGGTGGGTCATAAGAGCGACGAATTTCCTCAAGTGCCTGTCTTGGAAAACGCATCACAGTGGGAGATACCAGCAGATGTGCTAGCTTGTGGTTTCGAGAAAACTATCTTTGCAACTGGTAACGACGAGATACGTCCTGTAATGACAGGTGTGTTCATGGAGATGACTGCTGACGGATTGAACTTTGTGGCAACAGATGCTCATAAACTCGTTCGTTATAGAAGATTAGATATTAAATCAGAGACACCAGATTCTTTTATCGTGCCTAAAAAACCTATCAACCAACTGAAAAACGCCCTCTCAGGAAAAGCTGATGAACCTGTAATAGTGGAGTTCAACAAGACTAATGCTTCGTTTACCTTTGCCGACTTTAAACTTGTATGTCGTCTCATCGATGGTAAATATCCTAACTATAACGCTGTTATACCACAATCAAATCCTAATAAGTTGACTATTGATCGTCAACTCTTGCTCTCAGCGATACGTCGTGTGGCTATATTCTCAAGCAAGGCAACTCATCAAATTCGTTTTAAGATTGCAGGTCAGGAACTTATCTTGACAGCAGAAGATTTGGATTACTACAACGAGGCTAAAGAACGCCTTAGCTGTAATTATCAAGGCAATGATATGGAGATAGGTTTCAACTCACGTTTCTTCCAGGAGATGTTGGGTAATCTCAATCAGACAGAAATACAGTTAGAGATGTCGGCTCCTAATAGAGCAGGTATCATTACCCCTGTCGATAATCAGAATGTTGATGAAGACATCTTGATGCTCTTAATGCCTGTGATGTTAAACTAATAATTGAGAATTGACAGATAACAATAAAAGGATGCTTTGGCATCCTTTTATTGTTAATAGCTGACCAAAAATTGTTAAAAACTGAATCCTATACCGATATTGACAGGCAAAACATATTCCGGACTACGTTTTTGGTTGAAGAGATATGTCAAGCCTGTTCTTCCGAAGATGACGAAATCTCTAAAACTTAATACGGCCAAGGCGTTAACACCAAATGGATTATATGCTAGTTTGTCGGAAACAAGATATTTATTACCATCATATTCTATAAACGACTTCATCGCAAAACGCCATTCAAATTCAGGTCCGAACGATAATGCCATTTTATTATATCCAAGTCTCCATTGAAACTGAACGCTGATTGGCAAACGAAGACTCCAATAACGAAGGAAACTATCTTCCAACTCTCCATTTAATATTGCCATTGTATGATTTTCAACGCCATCTGGCATAGGTATATCGTATGTTATGATGTGATAAAGATAGGTTAATTCCATAGCGCCGTTGGTAATTTCTCTTGATGTACCTAAGATACTATTGGTGAAATGATTGTATGTGTTTGAAATACCTAAAGCTGTTGTCAAACCAAAACTTTTTCTCTTGTTATGACAGATGTCGAATTGCACGATGTAGGATCCCCATTCAAATGAGTTCGCTTTCAGTGAAGGCACTCCCCAATCATTTTTGGTAATAGGATGAGTCATAGCTGAATAAGCATAGTAGATATGAGGATAAATTGGTTCGAAATAACGGAACTTAATTTTCGTTCCTTTATCATCAGTGACATATTTGTCGTCTTTGATAAATGTAGGTTTGATAGGAATATTTATGGTGACGTTTTTCTTCTCTGTCACGCTGTTAACATCATTTTCATAACGACTTTCATAATATGGATTCCTCTCCACATCGCCTTTTTCTGTTATAGAAAAGACGTTAATCTTCAGTCCGTTGGGCGAATCGGAAATCTTTACCTTATTGTTGTTGATGAGAATCTCTACCTTATCGCCGTTTACAACGATGGTATCGTTCTTTGTCTCTTGTGAAGTGACGTTTAATGTCAACGCCATAAATAATGTAATCAATACTAATCTTTTCATAATTATATTCTTTATTGGTTATTCAAAATCTATTTCAACGTCGCCGTATAATGCGTCAATCTTTATGTTATGCAGTTTGTCGTTGTCATTGATATTTCCTATTACACTTGTTTTTGTATATTCTTTTATATACTTGTTTGCATTGTCTTTTAATATCTTAGGGGAAATACTTCCGTAACGTGTGCTGATGTCGTAACTGAAACAATGCTCGTTTGTAAGACTGATACTGACATCAGAATACATAGCGTCAATGATAATATCAGAGAAATTCTTATCCACATTCTCTATTTCTATATCGGAATATTTCAAGCTGCATTCTATTTTATTTATAAGATTCTCTATCTCAAGGTCGCCATACATATTGTCTATTCTTATCTCATCAACGGTTTTGAAATATGTGTCGCTGTACATGACTTCTGCCTCGACTTTCTTTGCCATAGAACAATCTATCTCGGAATATTTCACATCCGCATCAAGGTAATTTACAGTTCCTATCGTTATGTCGCCATATAAAATCTCTGCATCGATATTGTCGGCTGAACTTATGTCAGAATCGCCGTACATGAGTTTGATATTGATGTCTTTTGCTGACTGTATATCGACATCACCATAGGTGTTGTCGATGATAATATCTATATCATTAGGAATCATGATGTAATAATCAATGCTTATGCTGACGTTATTCAATTTACAATTGTCTATTTTGGTCTTGGCTTCAACAATTTTACTTGCCTTAGATTTATTAATGTCGCTTAGAATAACATCAATAGAAGAGAGAATCTTGTCTAAATTACTTTCTTTATTTGACTTCACAATTATCTCGACATGGAAACTTATTCTGTCTTCGTTCCAGTTGGCGATTTTATAATCACTGAACTTTCCTTCCAACTTGAGAGTGTAGTCTTTGCCGGCATCATAATTGGCGTCGATGCTTCTTTTCTTGGAATACTTATACGACTGATTCATGTTGATCTCATAGTCGTCTCCATCCGCGAATGCTAATGCTGAGAACAGACACAGCAATAATGTCAATAGTTTGTTTTTCATGATTATTGTTCTCCTTTACTTATTTTTCTATAAATGATTTGTAATGTCTCTAACTGATTGTCATACATCTGAGATGTTATAGCCAATTGTTTTTCTTCCGGAAGAGGTGCTATCTCAGCGAAGACTTCAGTCGTTGAGGTTAGATTTTCTATTGCCTTGTTTATCTCGTTTCTTGTAGAGTCGTCAACGTTTTCCAATACGTTTTCTAATAATGCTATTGTCTTGTCAACTTGAGCCTCGTAAATCATGCGCATCTCGGCTACCTTTTCATTCTCGCTATATATATAAGGTTGCAGTGCGTCTTGTTTGTTAATTAAAATTAAGATTAACAATATAGCTGCCGCCGCCGACGGTATTCCGAGCCATAATTTCCTTGATAATCCTTCCGACCATGTAGCTCTGCGGCTCTGCGGTTCTGCGAGCTTGCGACCTTCCAACTTCATCGCGAAACGCTCCTGATGTCCCGAAGGTAATTCCGCCATGAATTTATCTTTGTTATTTTTTATTAAGTTTTCCATATTATCTCACTAAGTTATTATTGATATGTAAATTCCTAATTTTTTTCAGTTTTCAGTTTTCAGATTCTCAGATTTAAATTGACTTTCAACTTATTAATGGCTCTCACATATTGCGATCTTACCGAAGAAGGTTTTATGTCCATTATTTCCGCTATCTCGCTGAACTCTAACTCATCGATGAGATGTAACTGCAGAACCATCTTGTAGCCATAGGGAAGAAGTTCTATCTTTTCCTTAATTGTTTCTATGGATAATGTATTTTCTTCTTCGTCGCTGATGTTCAACTGATAGCTATCCGCTGATTCTTCTACTTCCAACTCACTGAGGTCTGACAGATGATCGCTGAAAAATATCTTGCTGTTTTTACGGAAAAGGTCGATGCTTTTGTTTATCGCGATGCGTTTCACGAAGGCTATGAACTCTTTCTCTGTACCGAGAAATCTGTCGATATTGTCGAATGCTTTAAGGATAGAGTCTTGCATTATTTCCTCGGCGTCGAACTCGTTCATCACGATGTGGAGACTTGTGTTATAGACTGGTGTCGCGCAGAGATTGTACATCTCCATCATCGACTGTTGTTTGCGTCTCTTGCATCCTGACAATAACTCTTCAAATCTTGACATATTTCATTGATTTCTCAATTAACAAACGAAGACTTTACGATTTCGCTGCATGGAAATTTTACTATTTTAAAATAATTTCAAATATAATAAAAAAGTCGCTCAGAAATCCTGAACGACTTTTTAAAACTTGAGAAATT
Organism: Lentimicrobiaceae bacterium; assembly: GCA_015061295.1. GTDB lineage: Bacteria > Bacteroidota > Bacteroidia > Bacteroidales > F082 > Limimorpha. The sequence continues at coordinate 39,736 of SUWU01000012.1, read as the reverse complement.
GAAAACCTGAAAACTTGAAAAATTTCTCAGTTTCTCAGTTTCTCAGTTTCTCAGTTTCTCAGATTCAAATCTTAGGTCCTGCTGCGACTAAAGCCTTACCAGCTTCGTTGTTAGTGAACTTGTCGAAGTTCTTGATGAAACGTGATGACAAGTCTTCAGCTTTCACATTCCATTCTTCTGCTGTAGCATAAGTGTCGCGTGGATCGAGAATATCTGGATTTACGCCTGGCAATGATGTAGGGACTTTGAAATCGAAGTAAGGGATGTTCTTTGTCTCTGCCTTGTCGATGGAGCCGTCTAAGATAGCGTCGATGATGGCGCGAGTGTCTTTGATGGAGATACGTTTACCTGTTCCGTTCCATCCTGTGTTCACTAAGTAAGCTGTTGCGCCAACTTTCTCCATTTTCTTCACTAATTCTTCAGCGTATTTTGTTGGGTGTAATGAAAGGAATGCTGCACCGAAACATGCTGAGAATGTTGGAGTAGGTTCTGTGATGCCACGTTCTGTACCTGCTAATTTTGCTGTGAAGCCTGACAAGAAATAGTATTTTGTTTGTTCAGGAGTGAGTATTGAAACAGGAGGTAATACTCCGAAAGCGTCGGCTGACAAGAAGATAACCTTCTTAGCATCTGGAGCTTTTGATACAGGTTTTACTATGTTGTCGATGTGATAGATAGGGTAGGAGACGCGGGTGTTTTCTGTGACGCTCTTGTCTTTGAAGTCGATTTTACCGTTTTCATCTACGGTGACATTTTCTAACAAAGCATCTCTCTTGATAGCGTTGTAGATGTCAGGTTCGCTTTCTTTGTCAAGGTTGATGACTTTAGCGTAGCAGCCGCCTTCGAAGTTGAAGATGCCGTCGTCGTCCCAGCCGTGTTCGTCGTCACCAATCAAAGCTCTCTTAGGATCTGTTGATAAAGTGGTCTTGCCTGTTCCTGAGAGACCGAAGAAAATAGCAGTCTCGCCTTTTTCGTTGGTGTTGGCTGAGCAGTGCATCGAAGCGATGCCTTTCAAAGGTAATAAGTAGTTCATGATAGAGAACATACCTTTCTTCATCTCGCCGCCGTACCATGTGTTCAAAATGATCTGTGCTTTTTCTTTTAAGTTGAAGACGACAGCTGTCTCTGAGTTGAGACCTAACTCTTTATAATTTTCAACTTTAGCCTTTGATGCTGTATATACTACGAAGTCCGGCTCGCCGAAGTTAGCGAGTTCTTCTTCTGTAGGACGGATAAACATATTCTTCACGAAATGAGCTTGCCATGCAACTTCCATGATGAAACGAATCTTAAGACGTGTGTTTTCGTTAGCACCAGCATAACCGTCCATGACATACAATTTCTTGCCAGATAACTGATTTACAGCGGTTGTCTTAAGTGCGCTCCATACTTCAGGAGTGACAGGCTTGTTATCGTTTTTATATTCGTCTGATGTCCACCAAACAGTGTCGCGACTTACTTCATCCATGACGAAATATTTATCCTTAGGAGAACGTCCTGTGTAGATACCTGTCATAACGTTGACAGCTCCAAGTTCAGTCTCAACACCTTTTTCAAAGCCTGTCAATTCAGGATTCATTTCGTCTTTATATAACTCTTCGTAAGATGGATTATAAATTACTTCTTTCACATCTTCAATACCATAAGATGCAAGTGCTTGTTTGATTTCTAAAATGTCTTTTGCCATAATTTTAAAAATAAAAATGATTGATTTTGCGAATGCAAAGATAAAAAATTAAATCAATAAAAAAATATCGATTTAGTGAAAAAATAATATTTTTTTTAGAATAAAATTTGATTAAATTATCGTAATTTTACGAGGTTTTTATAATGTTAGAAAGATGTTGACAAGAATACTTTTTTACTTGATATTGTACCCTTTATCGATATTGCCTTTGTTTGTTCTTTACGCTGTCGCATTCCCTTTATACCTGATTTTACGATTTATCTTTGGTTATAGAAAGAAGGTTATTGATGGTAATTTGTTGAAATCATTTCCAGAACTTGATGTTAAATCGATAAAAAGACTGAGGAATAAGTTCTATTGGCATCTTGTTCAACTTGGCGTGGAGATGTTGAAGATGATTTCGATGTCGCGTAAAAATGTTATGCGTCGTTATCATTGTTCTAATCCAGAAGTTGTTAATAAATTTTATGATGAAGGCAAGAGCGTGATTCTGACTTCGAGTCATTACAACAATTGGGAGTGGATGGTTCTTAGTTTGGATATGCAGTTTAAGCATCACGGGATAGGAGTGGGCGCGCATAATACTAATGAGGTGTTCGAGAAACTTATCAACCGTGCGAGGACGCGCTATGGCACTCAGGTCGTCTTTCATGATAATGTTCGTGAAGTGATGTCATATCATGAAGATAACAATATTCCGGCAGCTTATATGATTCTCGCCGACCAGAATCCAAGTAACCCAAAACGTTGTTATGTTGCCGATTTCCTGAATCAGAAGACTGGTTTTATCAGAGGTTCGGAGGGATTCGCGAGGAAATATGATCTTCCTGTATTATATTATAAGGTGATAAAAGAAAGATGGGGACATTATCGCATCGACGTGGAGGTGATTTGCGAGAAACCGAGCGAGCTTCCTGATGGCGCGATAATGCAACGTTACACAGAACTCTTAGAAGACACTATTAAATCTAATCCTCCATATTGGCTCTGGAGTCATCGCCGCTGGAAACATAATTTCGATGACGCTCCTTTAGGAAATCAATGAATAATGTACAATGAATAATGAATAGTTAATTAGATTAAGCAGGTGTTTTGTTGATTTTCTCTACAAAAAGTAGCAGCCTGTTTTTGATGTTTACATCGCTCACTCCGCTATCAAAGTCTAAAGATAGTAAATTAATGTTTGGATATAAATCTTTTAATCTCTTTTCTATGCCTTTGGAAATGATGTGGTTTGCGATACAACCGAAAGGCTGCAGACTTACTATATTGTTGGCGCCACAGTTGATATACGAGATTATCTCGGCAGGCAGCAGCCATCCTTCACCAAATTGTGCGTTCAAGGTGATGACATTGGCGGCTTCTTCTGCTTCATCGAAAATGTCGTTGAATGGAATGTAATATCTGAACTTTGATGCAATTTTATTTACCTTATTAATATGTCTCTTTATGACTTTATAAAAAATATCGACAATCACATCGCTGATCTCACTTTTCTCTAAATATGTCTTTTGATTAACTTTCCTGTTGACGAAAAACTGTATGAAGAATCCCATTATCAATGGAGGAACGACCTCGATGTCTTGCTCTATGAGCCATTCTAAAATGTTGCGCTGCGCAAATGAATTGTGTTTCAGATAAATCTCTCCAACGACGCCGACTTTGTTGGTATCTTTATTCTGACAAATTGAATCGAAATCTTTTGCGGCAATGTCGAGATGCTGATATAATTTGTCGCTCTGACGATTTCTTATCAGCATATCGCCCAAATCTAAATATTTGTCGCGTAGCATTTTCGCTTTGCCTTTTTCCTTTTCTCTAATAACAGAAGCGTAATAGAACTTACTGATACAGTCGCTGTATAATATCGCAGGTATCGCTATCTTCAATAGCTTTAACCAATTGATTTTGAATGCTGGCTGATTGTTGTCTAAATCGTTGTCGACGGAAAATGAAATGACAGGTGTGTTAAAATATCCTGCATCGACTAAGGCTTTCTTTAACAAAGGAAGATAGTTAGAAGCGCGACATTGACCTCCTGTCTGTGTGATACAGACGACACTTTCATCTGGATTATATCTTCCTTCTTTAAATGCCTTGATGACATCACCAACAACCAAAGTCGCTGGATAACAAACTTCGTTGTTTGCATATTTCAATCCCCATTCGCCGGAGGCTTCGTCGCTTAAAGGCAGGTTTTCAATGTCATATCCTAAGTTGCTGAAGACTGCTGGAATTAGAGGCGAGACAAAAGAAGTGAAGAACGGAACTATTATCTTTTTGTTTTTAAATCTTTCGTCATAAATAGGCGTGGTCTGAAAATAAAGGGCTTCATTCTTTCTGTGACTCTCATTATTAGCTAATTTCAGACTCTCTACCAAAGAACGGACACGGAGTTTTATGGAGCCTATATTGTTGATGTCGTCTAATTTCAATAAGGTGTAAGTGCAATTATTTCTCAACAATAAATCTCTTATCTCGTCGATGAAGAATGCGTCGGGACCGCACCCGAACGAAGTCATCTGAACAAACTGTATATTGTTCATCGTAGATTGTTCGTTATATTTCGCAGTCCATTTCGCGGCTTTCATGATTCTGTTCGGATATGACCATTGCGACAGAAAATGTGTGTCCTTGATTTCCACGTCTTTATCTCTTACAATATCGTCAGTGATGACGTTGATACCCATCTCGCTGAGCATATTGGAAATTTTATGTTGTATGAGCGGGTCGCTGTGATAAGGACGACCTGCAAGTAATATCGTCAGTTCGTTGTTTCTTGTGGCTGAACTTAAAATCTCTTCATTATGTCTTACCAATTCTTTCTTGAAGTTAAGGTATTCTTTTTCAGCCTCGACAAATGCTTTCTCTATAGTTTTATCGTTTATGCATAATGATGTAAGATATTCCTCGCATTGTTTCAAAAGCATCTCTCTGTCTTTGAAACTTATAGTTGGAGTGTCGATGGGAATGTCGGACGGCTGAACATTTTTTACTACGGTAGAATATCCAGTCACGATGGGACAGTTGTAAGAGTTCTGCTGTTTCTTGTCGTCGCTTTCATAAATCACGAAAGGCATGAAAATCCTATCGACATTTTGTTTCTGAAGATCTTCTATGTGACTGTGAACCAACTTGGCAGGGAAACAGATATTATCCGACATCACCATTCTTACGTTTCTCTCGTAATTTGTATAATTTGATGGATTTGATAAAATAACTTTTATTCCGCATGATGAGAACAAGGTGTGCCAGAAAGGATATTCTTCAAACATATTAAGAACACGAGGAATGCCGATGCTTAGTATAGACTCTGACTTTGGCGTTGAATTTGAAAACAACAGTCGTTCTTTTATTTCATACATATTACGTCCTGATTTCTTCGCAGACTCTCCGTTGCTGAAATGTTTCTCGCATCTGTTGCCAGAGAAATATCTTCTTCCGTTACCGAAGTCGTAACATCTTACAGCGCAACTGTTTTCACATCCTTTGCAGTTCAACGTCTTTGTCGAGTAAGAAGATAAATTTAATAAATCATCAAGACCCACTTGTTGACTTTTTGTCTCGTTATTCTTTTGACTTATAGCATACAAGGCGCATCCGAGAGCTCCCATAAGTTCTGGATAGTCGCAGCGTGAGACTTCTTTCTCGCATAAAATCTCAAAGGCTCTCACGATGGAGTCGTTGCGCATGGTGCCGCCTTGCAATACGATATGATTTCCCAATGCTGAGATGTCTTTTATTTTCAAGACTTTATAAAGACAGTTCTTTACTACGGAATATGATAATCCGGCAGAGATGTCGTTGATGGTAGCGCCTTCGCGAAGTACCTGTTTCACTTTAGAGTTCATGAAGACGGTGCATCGTGTTCCTAAGTCGCATGGCGTTTTTGACTCGGTGGCTTTCAATGCGAAGTCGGAAGTGCTGTGCCCTAAACTCTTAGCGAAGGTCTCTATGAAAGAGCCGCATCCCGACGAACAAGCCTCGTTGATTTCTATCCGTTCGATGATGCCTTTGTTGACGAAAATCGCTTTCATGTCCTGACCTCCGATGTCGAGTATGAAAGAGACGTCTTTGTCTAAATGACGCGCTGCTATATAATGCGCCATAGTCTCCACAATGCCGTGATTTAACTTGAAAGCTGCTTTCATCAGATCTTCGCCGTAACCTGTTGAGCAGCTGCCTCTGAAAATCAATTCGACATCGTTTCTCTCACATTCTTCTTTCAACAACAAAAGTCCTTCCTTGACAGCCTCGATAGGCTTGCCTTCGTTGTTCTTATAAAAAGAAAATAGTAATTCTGACTTGTCGTTGAGAACCACAATCTTAGTCGTGGTGGATCCAGAATCGATTCCTAAATAAGCATCATGCCTGCCTTTACTTAATTTGGCTTTACTTAATTTATTTTTAGAAATACGTTCTTTCCACAAAGAATAAGATTCTGCATCTTCAAATATTGGCTTCAGTCCCTTAACCTGTTGTCTCGTAGTTACAATGTCATGTTGACTTAATAAATTGATAATCTTGTTTAATGAGGTAATCTGTTCTTCTTTAGATTTCATCAAGGCAGTTCCTGTTGCTGTTATAAGTTCGCCATGTTCGGGCATGATGATGTCGGATTCATTTATGCCTAAGTAGTCGATGAATGCTTTTCTTAAAGCAGGGATAAAAGATAAAGGACCGCCGCAGAATAGGATAGGGGTTTTTATGTCGATGCCGTGAGCTAATGTCGATACTGTCTGCACTGCTACTGCGTGAAATATTGATGCCGCTATGTCTTCTCGATTTACGTTTTTCGCGATGAGGTTTTGAATGTCGGTCTTGCAGAACACTCCGCAGCGTGAAGCGATAGGATAGATGCTCTGAGCGTTGAGAGCCAAGTCGTTTAATTCAGAAGTTGTTATTCCCAACAGTATCGCCATCTGGTCGATGAAGGCTCCAGTGCCGCCAGCGCAGTTGCCGTTCATTCTGAGTTCGTCGGTGTCGCCGTTTTTAAAGAAGACGATTTTGGCATCTTCGCCGCCGATGTCTATCATGGTGTTGGTGATAGGATAGAAACGTTGTATCGTTTTAGATGCTGCCACGACTTCTTGCACGAAAGGAATGCCGTAACGTTCGGCGAAACCCATTCCGATGGAACCGCTGACTTTAAAACTAATATCATCATCGCCGATAATATATTTCAGTTCATTTAAAAAGGAAAGCACAACGTTCAGCATCTGAGCGTTATGCCTTTCATATTTGTTATAAATGATATTGTCGTTCTTATCAATCGCGACGATCTTGGCTGTTGTTGAGCCTATATCTAATCCTATTCTGTACATTATTTGTTGTTTTTACAATCATGTTTGACACTACTGTCAAATACAAAAATATAACATAATGTTCAAACAGATAATGTTGAATAAGATATTTTCTACGAAAGTGGGAATTATCTCTACGAAAGAATAAACCCAATTCAAGAACCTGAATTTCTTAGATTCTCAGATTTTCAAATTCTAAAAGATCTCAACGAGGCAATCGTCTAAATCCTTGCTTATTTGTTCCGTATCTAAATGTTGTCCGATGAAAACGATTTTCGCCATTCTGTCGCCGTATTTCTCGTCCCAGTCTTTTAATATACTAGGGTCTTGACGTACCAATTCCTCGAACTCATCTTGTGGAGCGGTGGCAAACCAGAGTCCGGCTTCCGTCAATTTTTTTTGAACGCCAGCTTGTTCGAAGAGATATGTCATGTCAGGGTTGTCGCTGAAATAACAGATACCTTTCGCACGTATCACATTCTCAGGCCATTTCGATGTGACATATCTGTCGAACTTATTAGTGTCGAACGACTGACGTCTGTAATATACAAAAGTGCTGATGCCATATTCATCGCCGTGACTGTGACCATGATGATGGTGATGATGACAAGGACAGTTCTCATCATGACACTCTTCTCCATCATGATGATGGTGTTCATGTTCATGATGATGTTCGTGTTCATGATGACTGTTGTCTTCAATATGTCGAATCCAGCCTGCTGCACCTGCCACTTTATAATAATCGAATTTGTTAGTATTTAAGATATTTTCAAAATCGACATTGGTGTAGTCGCATTCTATGATTTCAACGCCAGGCTGTAAATTATTGATGATAGATTTGATACGGTTCAAGTCGTCGCGATTTACTTCAGAAGCTTTATTAAGAAGGACTATGTTACAGAATTCTATCTGTTGAATTACCAAGTTTTCTATGTCGTCTTCTTCTAAAGTGTTCTTGTCTAATTTATTGCCGCATTCAAACTCACTTTTCATTCTCAGGGCATCAACCACTGTTACGATGCAATCCAATTTCGGCAGTCCGTGTAAGCTGTATTTTTCATCCATATTAGGAATCGAGGCGATGGTACGAGCGATAGGTTCAGGTTCGCAGATGCCGCTTGCCTCGATGACGATATAATCGTACTTGTTGCTTTTTACCAAATCGCTGAGCTGTTCCACCAAGTCGAATTGAAGGGAGCAGCAGATGCAACCGTTTTGTAGAGCGACGAGACTGTCGTCTTTCTGACCTACGACGCCGCCTTTCTGTATGAGGTCTGCATCGATGTTCACTTCGCCAATATCATTGACTATGACAGCGAATTTGATACCTTTCTTGTTTGTTAAGATGTTGTTTACTAATGTTGTTTTTCCGCTACCGAGATAACCGGTAAGAAGTAAAATTGGTGTTTCTTTCATTGTTTAAAAATATATGATTTCAATATGCAAAGTAAACAATTTTTTTGCAGATAATTCTTAGTCATATGAAAGATATAAATAAATTATTTCTTATCTTTGCACCCGCACGTCTTGTATGACCGACGTCCTCTTTATTCAAGAGTTAAGGTCAAACAAGACGTTTTTTTTATAGACAAAGATTGATGACGAAAGACTAATGTTAGTGATATGATTGCAAAAAGGTATTACACAGAAAATCTCCGCATTGCGTTTCCGGTGATATTGTCGTTTGCCGGACAGCAACTTGTACAAGTGATGGACACTATCATGGTGGGAAGATTGGGTGCCGTTGAGCTTTCGGCGGTATCGCTCTCGAGTGCCATCATAACCAATATCACTATGATTGGTCTCGGCATCGCGATGGCTCTCACTCCTCTGACAGGATACCACTTCGCGAGAAATGAGAAGTCGCAATGTAATGTGCTCTTTAGAAATTCATTGTTACTTAATATAATAATGAGTGCTGTTTTATGTGGCCTTTTGTTCGCTATCAACCCGATGCTACGTTTATTCGGTCAGCCGCAGTCAGTCCTCGATGCTTTAGACGGCTACTATTACAGCGTGACGATCTCCTTGATACCTTATCTTATCTTCTTGACATTCAAACAATATTTAGAAGGACTAGGCAACACTTTCTATTCGATGCTGATAACGTTAGGTTGTAATGTCTTGAATATATTTCTCAACGTCGGTTTCATCTATGGATATATGGGCTTACCGGAACTCGGTGTCACCGGCGCAGGTGTCGCAACACTCATCTCTCGAATCATGATGCCAATAGCTTTCATTATCATAATTTTTATTAAGAAAGAATTTAAACCGTACTTTAAAAGACGCAGAGTCGCAGAGTCGCAGAGTCACCAAGATGTTGACAGTCCAAGACAAAGTCAGAATTTACTTTGCGACTTTACGACTTTACGACTTTACGACTTATTAAAGGTCGGTTTTCCGATAGCAGCTCAGATGACGTTGGAGCTTTTCTCTCTTACCTTCATGACGATAATGATGGGATGGTTAGGGGAGAAGACGCTCGCCGCCAATCAGATAGCGCAGACAATGATAGGATTTTCTTTTATGATCGCTAATGGTGTAGCATCGGCTTCTACCATTCTCGTCTCTCACGATTATGGTAGGAGAGATATTAATTCTATTAAGAATCACGCTTATTCAGCCATACATCTCGGTATTGCTGTAATGATATGTTTCGCTTTGTTATATGCTTTCGGAGGAGAGTTCTTAGCACGTATCTTCAGCACTGACAAAGATGTCATCGCCATAGCGACGAAGCTGTTTATGGTCGTTGCGCTTTTTGAGATCTTCGACGGAACACAGGTCACGGCACTCGGAGCCTTGCGTGGACTCACCGACGTAAAACGTCCTATGTATTATGCCTTAATATGTTACATCTTAGTAGAGATACCTGTAGGTTACATGCTCGGTTTTCCTCTCGGTCTCGGAGCCATCGGCATTGTCGGAGGTTTCATGGCGGGACTTATCTTAGCAGCGACATTATTTTTGTTGAGATTTAGGAAGTTGATGAGAGCGATGGAGTAGGTGATCTTACGTGTTAACGAGATTTAATCACCCTGTCTCTTATTTTAACAAATTGCTTTTCAATGACAATATATAAAATATATGAGGCAATTACCACAAAAAACCAATATATTAAGTATCCGCATGCACCAATCTGTTTGAAAAATTCTGAATAGTTTTTGTCGATGATTTGTATAACCATAAGGTTGATTAGGAACATAGCATATGACAAAATGCTGAAATAGGAAAGTGTTTTACCAACTGCCGTTTTTGAGCTTTTAATATTTGTTAGATATGGAAGCCACATGGCAATCGCAATTGGTGCAATGCTTAGATATATAACATTCGCGTAGAATGTTCCAGAATGTCGGGGCAAGACGAATGTCACAATCATCAATAATATTCCTATAATTAGATATGTTATTGAATGTGATTTCCAGATGCTTGGAGTGTAATGCCGTATCCAAGCAGCTATTACTCCGATATAAATATTGTCGAGACGCGATGCCACTGTTTTGCGAATCCATACATCCCACCAGAATCCATCGCTGGCGTGATTTGACACTATGATACGAAATACGAAGGAACTAATGATGAAAAACAAACATATATATGGAGTTACTTTCTTAACATCTGTTTTTTTAGAGAATATAAATAGCAATAATGGAAATATAATATAAAACCACCATTGTACTGATAATGACCATGATTCCCAATAGAATCCGTAAAAAGGAGTGAAAATATTTTGTGTGAATGTGATGAACCTCCATAACGGGAATTTATTGATGTCTCCATTGACAATATCTGTGCTGACAAGTATGTAATATACTATCATCATGAAAATATAATTCGGTAATATTCTCAAAGCTGTACGACCATAGAAACGCAGAACCTTTCTAATATCGACTCTGCCGTTTTTATCAGCGTATGAAAAGAATGATGTTCCGATAAGGAAACCGCTTATGACGAAGAAAATGTCAACTCCATGAGGTAATGGAACTCCTGACAAAAAACTGAGATAAGAGTCATTCAAGAGATGCCTACCATGTACATGCACTACACAAAAAATTGCAAATGCTCTCAGAAAATCTAATCCAAAGATGCGCTTATTGTCAACTTCAATCCCTAACATATCCTTAAAAGAAGCAAAGATAATTTTTTTTTTAATTCAGCCAATTGTTTGCAATGTTTTTTACATTTGTTTAAATAAACTTTAAGGCAAAAGACAAAAATCTTATCTTTGTAACAAAAATTACTTACTATGAAATCAACAAGAATTTATTACATCGTACTTTTAATCTTATCAGTTATGACGATAACATCATGTACATCAAATCAGAAGTCTGACAGCAAAGAGACTGTCGTATTAGAAAATATCGCAACTCGTGTCTCTGTACGTTCTTATTTAGACAAGCCTGTCGATGATGCTACTATAGAGAAGCTGCTCCGCGCTGGCATGGCGGCTCCTTCGGCGATGAACAAACAGCCTTGGCATTTCGTCGTTGTCACCGACAAACAAAAACTCGAGGCTCTTTCTGAAGCTAATCCTAATGCTGGTATGGCGGCTCACGCTCCTTTGGCGATAGTGGTATGCGGCGACCTCAGCAGAGCCTTAGAAGGAATAGCTCAGGAATATTGGGTGCAGGACTGCTCCGCCGCTACACAAAACATACTTCTCGCTGCCAACGCCATGGGTCTCGGCTCGGTATGGACAGGCTCTTATCCTATCAAAGAACGCTGCGAGGCTATCTCGAAGATATTGCAACTCCCAGAAAATGTGATGCCTCTCAACACTATTGTTATAGGCTATCCTGAGAGAGACAATACTCCTAAAGACAAATGGGATCCAAATAAGGTGTCGTATAACGTATATTAATAACAATCCAATCTTCGAAAGTTATATAAAAAAGACGCGAAAGATTTTCTTTCGCGTCTTTTTTTTGTGGAGGTTTTATCCTATCAACTCCAATGAATCGATATTGGTGTCGTCTTCCATTCTGAGGTTATCGATGATATATTTCTGACGCTCCGGTGGGTTCTTGCCTCCCATATAGAATCTCAACAATTCTAAGATGCTGGAGTCGTGGCGTAAGATGATAGGCTCCAATCTTATGTTAGGTCCTATGAAATGACTGAACTCGTCGGGGGAGATCTCACCGAGACCTTTGAATCGTGTTATCTCAGGATTAGTACCTAAGCTCTTGATAGCCTCTATTCTCTCTTCGTCGGAATAACAGTAGATGGTTTTCTTCTTGTTTCTCACGCGGAACAGCGGCGTCTGTAATATATAAAGGTGTCCGTCGCGAACCACGTCAGGGTAGAATTGCAAGAAGAAGATGAGCATCAAGAGTCTGATGTGCATACCATCGACATCGGCATCGGTAGCTATGACGATATTGTTATATCTTAAATTTTCTATTGACTCGTCGATGTTAAGCGCTGCCTGTAGAAGGTTAAACTCTTCGTTTTCATAGACGACTTTCTTCGTCAGTCCCAAGCAGTTCAAAGGCTTACCTCTAAGACTGAACACTGCCTGCGTCTGAGCGTTGCGGCTCTTTGTGATGCTTCCCGATGCTGAGTCGCCCTCAGTGATAAATAATGTCGTCTCTAATCTCTTCTCGTGATTTGTGTTATAATGAATACGACATTCGCGTAGCTTCTTGTTGTTAAGGCTTACCTTCTTAGCGCTTTCTTTAGCGAGTTTCTTGATGTTAGCCATGCCCTTACGTTCTTTCTCATTCTGGAGAATCTTGCGCATGAGAGCTTCTGCTACTTCCGAGTTGATATGTAAGAACTTATCGAAATGTCGTTTTATGATGTCGGTGATATAAGCGCGTATCGTCACGCCGTCAGGTTCCATCAATGTGGAGCTGAACTTGGTCTTGGTCTGTCCTTCATATTCAGGGTTCATCACCTTGATGCTGATGGCTGCCACCAACGATGAGCGGATGTCGGATATCTCATAATCTTTGTTGTAGAACTCTCTGATGGTCTTTGCTATCGCTTCGCGGAATGAGTTTAGATGAGTGCCACCGAGAGGGTTGTACTGACCGTTGGCGAAAGAGAAATATTCTTCGTTAGATGTCAAGTTGGAATGGGTGAAGGCGCATTCGAAGTCACCTTCTTTGATATGTATGATAGGGTAGGCGCATGTCTCTTCTTTACCGCCTATCTTACGCATGAGCAAATCGTAGAGGCCGTTCTTGGCTTGATATTTCTGACCGTTGACATAAAGGGCAAGGCCGCTGTTGAGGAAGGCATAGTTCCAAATCATCTCCTCGACATATTCCATTATGTAGTGGTAATTTCCAAAGACCTCTTTGTCGGGAGTGAATGTTATCTCTGTGCCGTTTTTCTCTTCGGTATCAATGATTTCAGTCTCTTTCAGAAGCACGCCTTTTGAGTATTCTACATATTTTGTCTTTCCATCACGGTAAGCCTGAGCCTTAAAATGTGAAGAGGTGGCGTTGACGGCTTTGGTACCGACGCCGTTGAGACCTACAGATTTCTTGAATGCTTTGGAGTCGTATTTTCCGCCAGTATTCATCTGACCGACGCAGCTTCTGAGGCTCCCGAGAGGGATGCCACGACCGTAGTCGCGAACTCTTACTGTGCCATCGACGATGCTTATCTCCACCGATTTGCCGAATCCCATGACGTACTCGTCGATGCAGTTGTCGATTATTTCTTTGAGAAGGATATATATACCGTCATCATGAGCGGAGCCGTCGCCAGCCTTGCCGATATACATTCCAGGACGCGTCCTGATATGTTCGTTCCACTCTAAGTGCTTGATGTTATCTTCGCTATAATCTTCTGAAACAGGTATGTTTACAAAATCCAACTCGTTATTTTCCATATGCTTTTCCTCAAAGTTACGTGAAACGCAAAGATAAGAAATAATTAGGAATTAGGAGTGAGGAATGAGGAATTTATTTTTTTTGATTTATATGGGATGAGAATGAAAAAAGACGTGCCATGACACGTCTTTTTTCATATATTCAAAAGCCTACAGTTAGAATGTCACTTTTCTTCAATCATCTTCCACATTCCTGCTGCAATGGCAGCTCCAATGAAAGGTCCGACGATGAAGATCCAGAGTTGTGATAAAGCAACGCCACCTTGGAATAATGCAGGTCCTATTGAACGTGCTGGGTTGACAGATGTTCCTGTGTAACGAATACATGCTAAGTGAACAAGCACTAAGGCGAGACCAATGGCGAGACCAGCGAATTTGCCAGCTCCTTTAGTCTCGTGAGTGGTGCCGAGAACTACAAATACGAAGATAGCTGTAAAGATAATTTCTGCTAATAATCCGCCTATTACTGACACTCCTGGCTGACATGTGTTCGCACCTGTACCAACGACATCAGTGCCACTTGTACTTGTCAAAGCAAATAAAATTGCAGAGCCTATGACGGCACCGATGACTTGGAAAATCATGTACATGGCAGCATCTTTGCCACTGATGCGTCCAGTGAGAAGACAGCCTAAGGTGATAGCCGGGTTGATGTGACAACCGCTCGTGCCACCGATAGTGTAAGCCATTGCTACGACAGCCAAGCCGAAAGCTAATGCTGTTCCTACTACAGTAGCAGCCATGACAGGATCGTTAGACGTACAGCCGAGACTTACTGCTGTGCCGCAGCCCATCAAGACTAGAACCATGGTACCAAGCATCTCTGCTAAATATTTCTTCATGAAAATAACACCGCTGCCCTGCGGATTTGTTTAGGTATCTGGCGCACCTCGTTAGTTAAAAATGATGCGCAAAGTTGATGATTTTATTTGAGATTTCAAAGATAATTTGGTATGAATTGTTATTTTGTATAATTGAAATGATACTCAGCTTCCTTTAAAAAAACGCCAATCCAGCTACGCCAGAGATTGCTATCATTATCATAGGGTTGACTTTGAAGAAGAATATCGCAACAAAAGTCACAGCGCATATTATCACACTGATGTTGTTTTCTCCTATACCGAAATCAGAGAATGTCGTCTTGTTCATCATCAGCATCGCGGCTGCGAATATCAAACCTGCGATGAATGGCTTAAGGTCTCTTAATGTTGTCTTGATGATGAAGTTGTCTTTATGTTTAAATAAATATCTCAAGACGAAATATAATAATATCAACGAGGGTAAGACTATTGAAAACGAGGCTAATAAGGAGCCGAAGATGCCTCCGACTTGATAGCCTACGTAGGTGGCGCAGTTGATGGAGATAGGTCCTGGTGTCATCTGAGAGAGTGCCACTACATCGGCAAACTCGCTCATCGTCATCCAAGCATGTTTCTCCACGACTTCAAACTGTATCATTGAGAGCATGGCGTAACCTCCGCCAAAACCCAGAAGACCTATTTTCAAATATACCCAGAATAGTTGTAAATATATCATTTGTCTCTAATTATAAAAGCGTGTCCGACACAAAATACTATCGCTCCCAATATGATGTATGCTGGAGATATTTTACACCACCAGATAAGAAATACTGTCGCGATAGGGAAGATGGCAGTCTTCCAATTGACTTTAGCTGTGATACATAGTTTTATCGACGGAGATAATATCAATGCAACAACGCATGGTCGTATGCCTTTGAATATCTTCTCTATCGTGGGGTTGTCTTTATAATCTGTGAAGAATATAGCGATGAGTAGCATTATCACTATTGATGGTATCATGGCGCCGAGACAAGAGGCGATGGCTCCTTTGGTTCCCTTGATTTTATATCCTACGTAGAGTGCGCAATTGACGGCAAAGACTCCAGGAAGTGTCTGTACCACAGCGATGGAATCCCAGAACTCTTCGCTGTCGATCCACTTGCGTCTCTTCACTACAGCGCGTTCTATCATGTCGAGCATGGCATAACCTCCACCAAGAGTGAATGCTCCAATATTTAAGAAAGTAGTGAAAAGTTGCCAGCAGATTCTCATGAAAAACCTTTAAATTTAAATCATCGCAAAGATACATAAAAAAAAGAAACCACCTAACATCACTGTCAGATGGTCTCTCTATAATTGTTAGCTATTGGCCATTAGCCATTAGCCATTAGCTATCAATTGTTAACTGCCTTCATTACTTTATCTCCAACTTTCACGATGTATAATCCTTTGGCGAAGTCGGTTTGTGTTGAGCCATTCATTTGTGCGTTGAATAGGCAAACACCGTTAACGTTATATACTGATACAATGTCATTGTCAGGGTTGAAAACGTTGAGAACTCCGTTGTTGAAGTATGCTGATGCTGAAGATGTGGCTTCCATGTCATTGACGCCTACTTCATTTGTTGGAGAATATCTTGGCTCGGTGAAGTCACTGGTGATACCGCCAGCCATGTAATATTCATCATAGTAAGGGTCGTATGCGTAGATGTATTTTATTCCGTAGAGCTTATAATATGTCTTATCGTTTTTATATGCTTCATCTATGACGACATCGATACTGTTTTCAGTTGTGAGTTGGTCGTTTATGAGTAAGCTTTTGATGTCACCAGCTTTAAGGTTTTGTGTTACTTTAATATCATCGATGTAAAGGTAACCATAGCCATAGTACCATAGTTCTATGATAGAGAACTCTGTTCCTCCTTCAAGTTCGAATGTGTATTCATTCCACTCGTCGTTTTCTGCTGAGAAGTATTCGTCGTAAACTACGTCGTAGTAACCACCTTTTTCTGCACTGTACAAGAACAACTCCATGGCATCGCCTGCGTGAGCTTTCAACTTAACTGTTAAAGTAGCTTTGCCATCATCTGATGAGAGATCCATCTCAGGTGAAGAGATATAACTATAGTCATAGTAGGCTGTGCCTTCTCCCGATATACCCAAAGCTCCGTTGATGAAGACGTGAAGGTAAGAGTACCAGCTGTTATATACGAAGTCGCCTTCTTCTGGTACTTCAGGAGCATCTTCTGTACCCGATGATTCTATGTCGTTGAAGTTTAAGTTATATAAATTGTAAGTCTCATCGGTTGCAGCGGTATGTTCTGTATATAAGAAGAAGTTGTATTCGTCGGCTCCCTCAATAGCTTCCCAATTGGCAGTGAAGCTGTTCTCTGTGACATTAGTCTCAGGTAATATTGTTGGAACAGGCATATAATGATGGATAATCTCGATGTCGTCAATATATACAGGATCTGTGTAGGAGAAGAGGTATATGTAAGTACTTTCACCTCCATATGTGGTGAACCATTCTACGTCGGTCCATTCATCGTTTGCTAAGTATCCGATGTTTGAATCGTATATTTCCAAGTCATCACCGTTTGCTATGTTGTAGCCTATATTGTCGCCTTCTGGATTGACGCTCTTCATACGACATTTGATGGTTATTGGACCTGCTGTGTTGATTAAAGGTGTGATGAGCATACCTGTCTCGCCATATTCTTCGCTGAACTTGATGTATGCGCTGCCACCTGCTTGATAGACTTCAAGACCAAACCAACCAGGAGTGTTGAAGTAAGTGTCGGCTATCTCACTTGTCTCTGGGTCGTCGAGACGTGTTGCGTCTGGCTCGGCTTCGCTACCTGCTGTGAACTTAGAGAAATCCTCAGCAAGTATGGTGGTGTTGACGATAGCATTATCGCCATCTCTGTGATAAGGGTTGACAGCACGATTGTTCTTGAGAGCATCTTTTGTCCTGCTGTTATTCTTCTCGGTGTTTTCTTTGTCTTTTTTGACACGACTGAGCATCGCTGGATTTTGCGCGATGACTGATGACATGCAGATCATCATGATTAAAAATAAGTAAAGTTTCTTACCCATAATTTTAAAATTTAAATTTATAATAATGATATTTTATCGCTACGCAAATGTACATGTTTTTATCGTAATTATCCAATATTTTTTAAAAAAAATAATTCGTAATTACTAACTCCTAATTTCTAATTAAAATGTATATTTGCCAAAACTCTTTTTACGATGAATTATATCTCTATCGACAATATATCTAAGGCTTTTAGCGATAAACTTTTGTTTGAAAATATCAGTTTCGGTATTGAGAAAGGGGAGAAGACTGCTCTCGTGGCTGCCAATGGTACAGGAAAATCTACTATGATGAAGATACTCGTTGGTAAGGAAGAAAGCGATAAAGGATCAATAGCTTATAACGAAAATATCAGAATAGGTTATCTCGAACAGCTGCCTCAATTCAATCCTGAACTGACAATACAAGATGTGATATCTACGGGTCATACCGACATCATGAATGTCATACAACGTTATGAAAACGCCTTGCTGAATCATGTCGATGATAATAATCTCACTACTAAAAAAGAATTGGAAGACGCCATCTCGCAAATGGATTCACTGCAAGCTTGGTCTTATGAACAACGACTTAAACAGCTTCTCTATACCTTTGAAATCACCGATTTAAGTCAGAGGGTAGGAACTCTATCAGGCGGTCAGGTGAAACGCCTCGCTCTCGCATTGGTGCTTCTCGACGACCCGGATATTTTATTCCTCGATGAGCCTACTAACCATCTCGATATGGGAATGATAGAATGGCTCGAGAAATATCTCACTCAATCGACGAAGACTTTGTTTATGGTGACGCACGACCGTTATTTCCTTGACAGAGTGTGTAATAAGATTTTTGAGCTTTATCAAGGGAATATGTACACTCATAACGGCAACTACGACTATTATGTTCGTAAGAGTCGTGAACGCGAGGAGAATAAACGCATCGCTGCTGAACGTGCAGGGCAGCTTCTGAAACATGAGTTGGAATGGATGCGCAGCACGCCACAGGCTCGCACCGGTAAGGCTAAGGCTCGCATCGACGCTTTCTACGACCTTCAAGAGAAGGCTAAGATGCGTCGCGACAATAACGAACTGCAGTTCGGCTCCGATATGCAACGTCTCGGCGGTAAGATACTTGAAATGGACAGAGTGTCGAAATCTTATGGCGATATGACGATACTTAAAGATTTCGACTATATATTTAAAAAAGGTGAACGCATCGGCATCATAGGTAAAAACGGTATCGGGAAATCTACCTTTTTAAATATGATAACAGGAAATGAAAAACCTGACTCGGGAACTGTTGTCACAGGACAGACTGTGGCTTACGGATATTATACTCAGAAAGGAATTAAATTCGATGAGCGTAAGACGGTTTTAGAAACGATACAAGATATTGCGGAAGTGATTCATTATGGTAAAGATAATGTATATACCGCTGATAAACTGTTGGCGCATTTCATGTTTCCGTACTCCATGCATCGTCAGCCGGTCTCGCTGTTGAGCGGCGGTGAGAAAAGACGCCTCTACCTTTTGACGGTGCTCGTCTCTAATCCTAATTTCTTGATACTCGATGAGCCGACTAACGACCTCGACTTGTTGACATTGCAGAAGTTGGAAGATTTTCTTCAGACTTATAAAGGATGCCTGCTTGTCGTTTCTCACGACAGATATTTCTTAGACCAAACTGTCGATCAGCTGTTCGTTTTTGAGGGCGACGGCAAGGTGAAAGGTTTTATGGGTAACTACTCTCAATATCACGATTATCTTGAAGAGAAGAATAAGGAAGAGAGAAGAGAGATTGCTGCCCAGAAACAAGAGGCTCGTGTCGATAAACCTAAGGCTACCGAACGTAAGAAGAAAAGGACTTACAAAGAACAGCAGGAATATGAGCAGCTCGCTAAAGACATCGAAGCCTTGGAAGCAGAGAAGGAGGAAATAGCGACTAAGATGCAAGAACAAATGGATTATCAGGAGATTGAGAAATTAGGAAAAAGATTAAACGAGATTAACGATCTCCTTGATGAGAAAGAGATGCGATGGCTTGAACTTGATGAGATTTGATACTGACACAGACATTGACATTGACATTGACACTGACATTGGACTTTAGACATTAGACAAAAGAAAGATATGGAAGAATTAAGACAATTTATTTTAAACGTAAAGGAAAGCAATACTTTATGGTTGCTTGAAGCTAAACCTGGACTTTTTGCCATGGTGGAAGATGCTAATGAAAATTCATATATCCCTGTCTGGGCTGATGAAGAAGCTGCTAAGAACAACATCAGTGATGATTGGGAAGAGTATAACGTAGCGAGTATGAATGTCGATGAGTTCGTCGGCTGGATGAATGAGCTTCACGAAGATAACATCGGCATTGCAATATCGTCAGGAGATGAAGGGCAGATGTTGCCGATACCAGCTAAGATGATGAAACAGCTTTTTAAAGGAATGGAAGTCGATGTGGAAGAAGATAAGAAACTCGTTGGAGAAGAATATTACGACGAGGAATGGGCTGAAGGCATTCCTGATAATTGGGAAGAAGAATACCTCGATAATCTTACTGACGAAGAATAGTCTTATTTTTTTTTTTAGAATTTTTGTTATTTTATTTATTATTTTATGAAACATTTTACACGTTTTGCACTTATTGTGTCTTTATTATCTGTAATCTCGTCGCATCTTGTCGCTCAAGATGAATTTTATAATGATACCATTGCCAATGATGAAAGTGATAGTACCGTTGTAGAGAAAGTCTTTGGTATTCTTAAAGTCAATACTATCCCAAAGAAGGCCGATGTATATATCGATACCATTTATATGGGACAGACACCTCTGACTATAGCGGAGATGGAGCAAGGTGAGCATGTCATAACAATGCAGAAAGCTGATTATTTCTCTACGACAAAGACTGCACTTGTTGTAGGAGGCTGGGAACTTATCGTTAATGAGACCTTGAATAGTATCATCGAGTATATGAATCTTCAGTATGAGCAGGGTGTGAAATATTATGAGGAAGAGAATTACGACCTTGCTTTAGAATGTTTTCATAAAGCCTCAGAGCATAATCATGTGGAGTCTAATACATACATAGGTGATTGTTACCATTATGGTAATGGCGTGGATCAAATATATGAAGAGGCTGTCGTATGGTACCAAAAAGGAGCTGACTTAGGTTCTGCTGTGTCTCAAAGAAACTTAGCTTATAGCTATGCAGAGGGCTGTGGCGTTGACCATAGTCATGATAAAGCTATTGAATGGTATCAAAAGGCTGCTGATCAAGGTGATGCTCCCGCTCAATATGCAATTGCCAATTACTATTATTATGGTATTGTCGTAGAACAAGATTATGCGACATCAGCAAAATATTATTCAGCAGCGGCTAAGTCGGGACATGTAGATGCTCAATATTATCTGGGTCTTTGCTATCAATATGGATATGGCGTTAAACAGAATAATAAAAAGGCATTGGAATTATATAAGAATGCAGCAGAATATGGAAACTCAGATGCACAGAATACCATAGGTATGTTTTATCTTACTACACCTGAAGAAAAAGATAATTATGTGAAAGCTGTCGAGTGGTTTACTAAGGCTTCGGAGCAAGGTAATAAAGAGTCGCAGTTCCAGTTGGGTAACTGTTATCTCGAAGGCATCGGCGTTGACACAAATTATGTGACAGCTATAAATTATTATCTCATGGCAGCTGATCAACAGCATGATGAAGCTCAGTATAAACTTGGAAGATGTTATTATGATGGTATAGGCGTAGATACTTCTTATGTTAATGCTGTTCAATGGTTTGCTGAAGCCGCAAGTCATGATAATAAAGATGCGCAATATGACTTAGGTAATTGTTATTATCGAGGTTATGGTGTGGAACGTGATTATAAGGAAGCAGTACGGTGGTTTTCTTTGTCGGCAGATAATGGTAATGCTCGGGCACAGAATACTTTAGGATATTGTTATGAGAATGGTCAAGGTGTGGAAGTGGATTTCAACAAAGCCTTTGAATGGTATTCGAAGGCTGCTGAGATGGGTGATGCTCAGGCACAATTCAACATCGCTCAATATTATTACAGAGGGGCTATCGTCCCTAAGGATTATGTCAAGGCTGTCGAGATGTTCGGAAAATCGGCAGAACAAGGTAACGTTGACGCGCAGTTTGCGTTGGCGTCATGTTATGAATACGGCATAGGTGTGGAACAGAATTATGCTGCTGCGGCATTTTTCTATAGGAAGGCAGCGGAACAAGGCGATGCTGAGGCTCAGTGTGTTCTCGGTAATTGTTATCAGAACGGGCAGGGGATACAGCAGAGTTATGAGTTGGCTGTTGAATGGTTCCGTAAAGCAGCAGAACAAGGTCATGCTAAGGCGCAATGTCTCTTGGCTTACTGTTATCAGGTAGGACAAGGTGTCGGTAAAGACATAGAAGAAGCCATCGAATGGTATAAGAAAGCGGCGCGTCAAGATGATGCTAACGCATTGATGAAGTTGAGAGAGTTAGGTGTGTGGTGATTTATGTTTTAGCTTATCACCACATCTTTCCAGGAAGCGCTTCCATCACCCCAATTGCCTACTAACGAAGGACGTTTGACGTAGCCTTTCAACAGTTTCAGAAAGTCCTTACGTGGAATGGTATATGCTCCCATCGTCCTGAAATGTGGAGTGTCTTGTTGTACGTCGATGAGGTCGAAATTGTTCCTGATGAGAAAGTCGCATAAGTTGTGTAGCGCCACCTTTGAGGCATCGGTCTTGGTGTGGAACATCGACTCGCCACAGAAGAGGCTGCCGATAGAGACACCATATAATCCTCCCACTAATTCGTTATCGTAATATGTCTCAACAGAATGAGCGAAGCCAATACGATGAAGCTCCTTATATGCTGCTATCATCTCTTCGCTGATCCATGTGCCTTCTTGATCCTTGCGTTCTACACTAGCACACATCTCTATGACTTTGTCGAAGTTGGTGTCGATGGAACATGAATATCTGTTTGAGTCGATGGTCTTTTGTAATGATTTCGTTATCTTCATCTCGGTAGGCTTCATCACCATGCGAGGGTCGAGCGACCACCATAAGATCGGCTCACCTTCAGAATACCAGGGAAAGATGCCTGAAGAATACGCTATAATAAGTCGTTCGGGAGATAAGTCGCCTCCAATAGCAAGGAGACCGTCCTGATTTGCAAGGTTCGCAGACGGAAAGTCATATACATCATCTGCTAATAAGTATATCGACATAGCATTGAGTTTTTGTTAGAAATATTTTCCTTAATCTGTATCGCAAAGTTATGATATAATTTTGTGAAAAACAATACTAAATTTATTCAAAATTTAATTTATTTACATATGGCTTACGTTGATATTTTTTGTAAATTTGCTCTCTTGAGTATGATATTAAAGTTAAGAAGAAAATTAAATCAGAATTTAATCAATAATTTATTAATCAACACATTAATGCTATGAGAAAATTTTTAACAACTTTTTTATTACTATTGATGTTTGCTCCATTTGCAATACAAGCCGATGAAATCGCAAACGTATCTAAGGATGCAACTGCTGGAACAACAAACCTTTATGTATCGCCATCAGGCTGGGCTGTATGGGGCTACGAAGGACCAGAATTTCAAGGTGATACATTCTCCTTTGGTTTTGAAGACGGTACTTTTATGGGATGGACAAATATCGATGCTGATGGCGATGGATACGAGTGGAAGTTATGCCCTCCTTATAATGGAAGTAACTATGCTATCGGTTCGGAATCATGGGAAACGGAACCATTAACACCAGATAACTATTTTGTCTCTCCTGAGAAATATTCAATCATAGATGGCTCGATATTGTCATTTTATGTTGCTGCTGGCGATTCTGACTGGCCTTCAGAACATTATGGTGTAGCAATATCAACAACAGGAAATACCTCAGCAGCCGACTTTACAACAATATGGGAAGAGACATTGACAGCTAAGAGTTCTGGCGTGAAAGGTGATCGTGGAAACTCAAGAGCATACGGTAACTGGTATCTTAAAACTATCGACCTCAGTGAATATGCTGGACAAGAAATTTATATAGCTCTGCGTCACTTCAACAGCGTAGATAACTATTGGATCATAGTAGATAATGTCGCATTAGGCTCAATGCCGACAGACATCAATTACGATTTGGTGTTCCAAGGCGAGACAATCATGCAAAATACTAAGGAGACATCATGTTTGTTGGATGTAACAGACCTGACAGTTGGAAATCAATATACAACAAAGATTGTCGTGAAAGATGGCAACAATGTCATAGATGAAAAGGAATGTACTTGGACATATACTTCATGCGAAGAGTTTGCTGGCGTAGCTAACTTGAGAGCAGATGCTACTGTCGATGGAGAGGTCACACTTTCATGGACAATGCCTGAAGGAGATATAATTGGCGTGATGGTATATCGCGATGGTAACCTTCTTACACCAGAACCTTTCGTAGGAACAGCTTGTATGGAGACTAAGAAATTACCTGTTGGCGAATATACATATGAGGTGAAGGCTGTTCATGGTGGAGAGACGCCATATGCAATGTCATGCGCTGAAGAAGTAACGGTAATAGTGCCTGTGGAATGCGTCGCTCCTAAGAGTTTGTTCGGAGAATATACACAAAACGAAAGTGGTAATTATGGTGCTGCTTTGGAATGGTCGTATAACATCACCGAAGAATGGCTGCGTTATGATGATGGCATATATACAGGAGAGTCTGTAGGTAATTTCCCACTAAGTTGGGCTGTCATGTTCCCTGCTGCCTCATTGACATCATACGAAGGATTGTACCTTTCAACAGTGTCGATGTTCATGCCATCGCAATCGCAAGGTGCCTTCGGCGAGATTTCAATATATATGGGTGGAGATTATGAACCAGGCGAATTGGTATATTCTCAACCTTATGAGGCTGAACCTGTCGATGACTTCGTAAACTATGAGCTCCAATCACCTGTCTTGATAGACCCAACACAGAACTTGTGGATAGTAATATCAAATGAAACAGGATACCATGCTGCAGCATGTGCTTCAAATTGTGGCGATCCAAATAGCCGCTGGCTTAACTATACCGGAGCATGGATCGATATGTACGCCGCAAGTTCTGCTTTCAACTTCTCGTGGATGGTCAGAGGCCTCTTAACCAATGATAGTCGCTCAGGTGAATTTGTCTTGGGTGATGACACTATGAGAGCACCAGAACTTGAACACTATAACGTATATCGCGGCACTTCGGTGGATAACTTCGAATTAATAGGCAAGACTACCGATAAGACTTATTTCGACGAAGTGGAAGAAGGTACTTATTACTACCAAGTTACAGCTACATATTCTGAAAATGGTATAGAATGTGAATCTGAACCTGCTTATTCTTACGAAAATAATAGCTTGAATTATATAGTTATTGACGCAACTTCAGTCGGTGAAAATGACGTTAAAGGTATGATGATATATCCTAACCCAACACGTGGCAACTTGAATATTACCGCTGAAAATATGAAACGTATAACTATCACTAATACATTGGGACAAGTCGTTTATGATGCAAATGTCAATTCAGATAATGAAGTCATCAATATGACTCAGTTTGAATGTGGTATTTATATGATAAACGTTACAACAGAAGATGGCGTGGCTGTAAGACGTGTCACAGTCGTAAAATGATATAATAATTAGACTCTGATATTAGATATTAGGAGACTGTCATAATTTTGGCAGTCTCTTTTTTGTTATACAAATTCCCATATAATTTAGTGAAATGCAATAGTAATTTTTATACTTTTGCATTATGAAAAGATACTTTTTGCATCTCGCATACAACGGAACGAAATATCATGGATGGCAGATTCAGCCAGATGCTATTTCTGTACAAGAAGAATTGGAAAAATGTTTGAGCCTTAAACTCGGAGAGAAGATCGGCGTCACAGGTTGTGGTCGTACCGACACAGGAGTTCATGCTCGTAATTTCTACGCTCATTTCGATACCGAGAAGTCTATATCAAATTGCGACGATTTTGTTTATAGATTAAATATCTTTTTGCCAGATGATATTGTCGTGTATAAATGTTGGGAAGTAGATGCCGATTTTCATGCACGTTTCGATGCAAAGTCAAGGACTTATCATTATTATATTACAAGGACAAAGAATCCTTTTCATACTAATGATGCTTTTTATTATTATGGGAAATTAGATATCGAATTGATGCAGGAAGCTGCTAATATCTTATTCGATTATACTGACTTTACGAGTTTCTCTAAACTTCACACGCAAGTAAAGACTAATAACTGCAAGATAATGGAGGCTCGTTTTTATGAAGATGATGAATTGTTGGTATTTGAGATTAAGGCGGATAGATTCTTGCGTAATATGGTGAGAGCTGTGGTTGGAACGCTATTGGAAGTAGGAAAAGGAAAACTTACCTTGCAACAATTTCGTGATGTTATAGAGAATAAAAACCGCTGTTCAGCAGGAACTTCTATGCCTGCCCATGCTCTTTTCTTAGAAGACGTGGAGTATTAGCTCTACCTAAACTATTACTTTACATCGTATTTATAATATCTCGCAATCATTATTATAGATAGTATCGTCGCGATGACGTCGGAGATCGGGATGCTCCACCATACACCTTTGATGCCGAGGAAATTCGGTAATATTAATAATAAAGGTATAAGAAATAAGACTTGTCGCGATAATGACAATACTATCGACTTCTTAGCCTTGCCGATGCTCTGGAAGAAGTTACCTATGACGATAGGGAAGGCTATGATAGGGAATGTAGCCATGACGATTCTCATGCCATCGACAGAATAGTTTAATAATTCTTCATCTGTAGTGAAAAGCGCACATACAAATCTTGGTATGGTCTCTCCGATAAGACAGCCGAGACATAATGTGATGACAGCTAATATTATCGCTTTCTTTAAGGCTTCCGTTACTCGTCCAAACTGACGCGCTCCGTAGTTGTAACTTACAATAGGTTGCATGCCTTGAGTTATCCCCATGACTATCATAGTAAAGAAAAATGCCACACGGTTAACGATGCCGTATGCACCCACCGATAAGTCGCCTCCGTATCTCTTTAATCCATTATTAATTAAAATGATGATAACGCATAAAGCTGAGTTTAATAAGAATGGTGATAATCCTATGGCGAGTATATCTTTGATGATTTTTATGTCGAAGACAAAGTCTTTTCTGTCGAAATGTACTAATTCATTCTTGTTTGTAAATAGTTTGAAAAGATATATTAAAGGAATGGTTTGTGCTAAGACGGTAGCTATTGCGGCACCGCGTATTCCCATGTCGAGAGGGAAGATGAAGAGCCAATCTAAGAAGACGTTAGCGACAACGGTGATTATGGTAGCTATCATGGCTTCGTTGGGATGACCTGATGCCCTTAATACCGAGTTTAATCCGTGATATAAGTGTGTTATTATGTTGCCGAGCAAGATTACCTGCATATATTCATAGGCGTAAGGTAACGTTTGTTCGCTTGCACCGAAGAAGAAAAGTATTGGTTTTAAAAATGCGAGACATACGACGGTGAATATGATTCCGAAGAATATGTTGAGCATTACGGTGTTTGCCAAGGCTCTACATGCTTTGGGATAGTTCTTCTTTCCTAGTTCCATGGCTGTTACTGTAGAGGCTCCTACACCTACCATAGCACCAATGGCAGCGCCTAAGTTCATGAATGGGAAAGTGATAGCTAATCCTGAAATAGCTAAAGGTCCGACACCCTGCCCGATGAAGATGCTATCAACCATGTTGTATAGCGACGATGCTGTCATCGCTATGATGGCAGGCGTGGCATATTTCTTCAGTAGCTTGCCAACGTCTTCTGTTCCTAATAATAACGCTCCTTTCGGTTCACTCATGATGTCGTTTTTTACTTTTTTTGAAGGTGCAAATTTGCAAAAAAATCCTCAATTATAAACCGAAATTCATTAAATAATTTTTCAAATGAAAATGTTAAATATCAATGATTTAAAAAATAAGTACGAAACCTCCGCCATTACTCATTCGTGCTTTGTAGATGTTGTCGTCTATCGTGATGATATTTTTCTTGTAATCTTCTGCTATCTTGTTGGCATTGACTCCATCGCGGAACTCTGTCGCTTGTCTCGTTTTAAGTCGCAGTTCTGATAAATCGAGCTCAATCTCGCGCTCATCCCAATTTGTTATCCCTCCAACATACCATCTATCGCCAGAGCGACGAGCTATGACGACATATTCTCCTACTTTGCCATCTAATGCTATAGTCTCATCCCATATAGTTGGAATATCTGCTATGAATTTAGTACATTCGTTTTCGTCTCTATAATTACTTGGACTGTCGCATAACATGTTGAATGGAGACTCAAATATCACATATTCTGCGAGTTGACGACAACGTGTGCCTTGACTCATAGGCTCACTCCACACCGCCCTGTAATTATCTCTGTTAGCGTTGCGCATTGCACCTTGTGTGAAATCCATCGGACCAGCAAGCATTCTTATGAATGGAATAGTCGTTTCGTATGTTACCAAATCAATATCTTGATTCCATTTTAGGTTTTCCAAGCCATAAACGCCTTCAAAGTTCAAGACGTTAGGGAACGTACGGTTTAAACCTGTTGGCTTATACGCTCCATGGAAGTCGATGATGAGATGATATTTAGCTGCAGTCTCCGCCATCTTATAATAAAAATTTACGGCTTCCTGATCGTCTCTATCGATGAAATCGACTTTAAAACCTTTGATGCCAATCTCTGAATAATATTTACAGATAGAATCCATGTCTCGATCTATGGCGTAGTATCCAGCCCATAATACGATGCCAACACCTTTGTTGTCAGCATATTCTGTCAAATCAATGAGGTCTATTTCAGGAACGACATCGAATAAGTCGGCTTTTTTATTGACAGCCCAGCCTTCATCTAAGATGACATATTCTATCCCATATTCAGAAGCAAAGTCGATATAGTGTTTGTAAGTCTCATTGTTGATACCAGATTCAAAGTCAACATCTTTGATGTTCCATGCGTTCCACCATTCCCAAGCTACCTTGCCTGGAACTATCCAGCTTTCGTCATCGATACGTGATGGTGATGCTAATCTATAAACCATATCGTTGTTTAGAAGATCCTTGTCGTCGTCGGTGATAATCATACATCTCCATGGGAAGTCTCTCTCTCCATTGACTTTAGCAATATAATCTTCTCTTACTGTTACCATTTTTTGTAACATGTTGTATCCACCTTGTTCCTCTTTATTAGGATATGATGCCTGAATGCCGATGAGGCTATTACCATCGCCTTTTCTGATATATGTTCCAGGATAATCTTCAACATTAGACTCGGTGATGACGACTTTCTTACCATCTTCTAAATCAATCAGTATAGGAAGAAATGCCAATTTATTAGTATCAAGTTCAGAGATGTTACAAATGGTATAAATATTTTCAAAAGAGTTGAAAAACTGTTTTTTTATGACATCGGTTTCATCGCTTCTACCAGCATTGACGTATGGAATATATACTTTATGATTGTTGTTGAAGTTATATGTAACTTCTTCTTTTACAATAGTTAGCTGTGTGTTAGAATTTTTTGTGCAGAAACGGTAGGCTACGCCATCGTTATAGGCTCTGAATTGTAGATTGAAGTTGCCTTTAAGTGATAGTGTTAATTCATTATAACAATCTTCAACATATTCTTTTTTGTAGAAATTACTTTTGATAAGATCTTCCTTACTTGTAGTCTTATAGCTTCTTACAACGGGTTTCTGTCCTAATATTGTTCCGTCGCTTAGTTCCATTGTTATAGGTGAATCATTTATTATCACGATGTTGTTATGTGTTACAGAATAAGAGAGAATTTCTTTGCCAGCAGTGACGTCTATTTTAATGTTTTTATCAGGTGATGTTAAAGTATATTTCTTCTGAGCAGTGCAAACAACGACGTTAAAAAATAATATAATAGTTATGATTATGCTTTTTCTCATAATGATGAAATTTATTTAAAGATGTTTCCAAAGATACGAAAAAAATGTTTAACTTTGGCAAGATAAAAAAATGAAAATATGAACCTATTATTGATAAGTAATTCAACAAATTTTGGTGAGCCATATTTAGCATGGCCAATGACACAGTTAGAGTCATTTTGTGAGAAAAATAATCTGAAGTCGGATAGTAAGGTTGTCTTTGTTCCCTTTGCAGGAGTCTTCATTGGTGGTAATCCATATCCGCAGAGTTATGATGCTTATACGACGAGAGTTAAGAATGTATTTGCAGATAAGTTGGGTCTTAACAACTTTGTTTCAGTTCATGAAGTTGAAGATAAGATACAGCTTGTTGGAGAAGCAGATTGTATCGTTGTTGGAGGTGGTAATACGTTTCATCTTGTTGCAGAGCTTCATAAATATGGATTGATGGAAGCTATTGCAAAGGCTGCGAAGAATGGTACTCCATACATAGGCTGGAGCGCAGGTTCTAACATTGCATGTCCTACATTATGTACAACCAATGATATGCCTATAGTTCAGCCAGCTTCGTTTAATACTTTAAATTTAGTTCCATTCCAGATAAATCCACATTATCTTGACCCGCATCCTGAAATTGATAAGATGATAAAACATGGAGGAGAGACACGTCAAGATCGTATCAATGAATATCTTGCTGTTCATCAAGATATGAAGGTGGTCGGACTCCGTGAGGCATCTGCTATATGGGTTGTAGATGATAAGTATATATTAAAAGGTGGAAAGAAAATGGTCGTTTTCAAATATGGCGTAGATCCTATTGAAGTAGAACCTAATTCAGATGTGACGAATTTTGTTATTTGATACTGACTTTGATACTGACACTGACTTTGACGCAGAAGTTGTCATGGTCAGTGTCATAGTTAGAGTCATTGTCATACGTTAAAACAAAAACCGATATTTGGTGTTTAGTGGAAAAAAAACATCAAGTATTATGAAATCAAGATTTTTAACATTGACATTACTTATGATCTTGGGCGGCAGTCTCTTTGCGCAGAGTGCTGCCAAGACAGAGAGAATGGAACGCAGGGCGGAGCGTAGGCAACGTCAGGCGTTGGAGTTGGCACAGTCGCGTGCCGAGATGATGAAGTTGGTTAAAGATACTACCTTTGTATTGGAAGCCAATACTTTCATTGGTCCTTTTGGACAGGAGTCGCCAGTGTCTTCTTTTCAGAATTATTTTGCTATCATAAAAGACAAGATGGCAATAAGCATTGTTTTCAATAATCCTAATGGCTTAGGTTCGTCTTATGCTCCATTGTCTTGGTATGGACCTGGCGTCCCTGGATTAGCTCCTGGTTACAATGCTCCAGGTTGGCCTGGATGGAATTGGCAGTCGTGGGATACGCCTAACACTCCAGCAACATTAACGTCATACAGCGTTGATATGTCGCAACCCGAAGGACCTTACGTCATAACAGGTTCATTCAGAACATGGACGGGAGTTATTCCTGTCAATTTTAAAATCTATGTCCAACAAAATGGAACAGGACGTGTGATATTTTATTCTAACGACGGAGGTCAGGCAACATTTACTGGAGATATTGTCTCACCAGAAAATGCTTCGACTATATATCCTCTGCCGTAAAGTTTTGACTGATAATAAATTGCTGAGACGTGTCATGAAAATGATACGTCTTCTTTTTTTTTATTCAAAAAATGTTGTTTTTTAGAAAGAATGTTTTAAATTTGCAATCCATATACACCAACGGGAGTCGTATAATGAGAAAATATTTGAGTATGAAAAAAGTTTTATTGTCAGTTTTGTTTGTTGTTGTGGTGACTATAACAGCAATGGCGCAAGCCAAGAAGCCAACTATTATGGTGATACCATCAGATACATATTGTATTAAGAATGGTTATACTACGGAATGGGTAGATGAGAATGGAGTTAAGAACACAGTCCCAGATATCGCCAATATCTTTAAGAAGGAAGATGTGGAGGATCTGCGTTTAGTCATATCTGAGTTGTCTAAGATTATGGCAGAGCGTGGTTTCCCTCTGAAAGACTTAGAGCAGACATTGAAATCTATTCAACAAGAGTCAGTAGAGATGAGCCTATTGGAGAGTTCATCATCTGGTTCTTATGTTACAGAGTCGATGCTTGATAAGGTGAAGAGAACAGCAAAGGCTGATATTATATTAGACCTCGACTACACTATTATGAAGAAAGGTCCTCAGCGTTACATATCATACAATATGAGAGGCTTAGATGCTTATACTAATAAAGTGATTGCAGCTAACTCAGGACTCGGTAACCCTTCGACATCGGCACCTATAAACCTTTTGCTTGAAGAAGCAGTTCTCAATTACATGGATTCTTTCTGCGCTCAGCTGATGTCACACTTTGAAGATATGGCTAATAACGGTCGAGAAGTGGTAGTGAAATTTAAAGTGTGGGATAACTCTGATGTTAACTTTGAGACTGAGTTTGATTTTGAGGATGATTACTTAGAGTTGGCAGATATTATCTCTTATTGGATGGAAGATAACACTGTAAATCATGCACCTACACGCACTGGGGCAAGTGAGAATTTCATGACATTCGAACAAGTGCGCATCCCTTTGTATAGAGAACGTAATGGAAGACAATCGGCTCTTGATACACGTGGCTTTATGAATGGACTTAGAAGCTATCTTAAAAAAGAGCCATTCTTGATAGAAAGTAAAATGTATGAACGTGGACTCGGTGAAGTCTGGATAATAATAGGAGAGAAGTAATATGAAAAAATTAAGACTGATATTGTTAGCATCTTTGTTGTGCTTGTTGTCATTAAAGTCAAATGCACAATATATTAATGTGGTCTCATCGTCATTGTCTAATATCGATGCAAAAGCAGCTAACATGTTGTACGATAGACTTAATCAGATGGTGTCACTCAATGGTATAGCATCAATTGATAATAGTAATAAATTTTTATTGGTACCATATGTAACCGTAGTATCGATAGAGCCTACAGCTACAGCTCCAATAAATTATGTTGCAGAGTTAGAGATAGCCTTGTACCTCGTGGATAATAATAAACAACTTATCATGGCACAAGAGATATTGACGAAAAAAGGTGTGGCTGATAATGAGAAAAAAGCTATAATCGAAGCTATAAAGTCGTTAAAAGCTCGTGATCCTAAACTCAAGAAAATGATTGTGAACGGTAAAAATAGAATCATTGAATATTATAATACAGAATGTGATAATGTCGTAAAAACAATCAATACATACATTGAGATGGGTATGTACGATGAAGCTCTTAACGAACTTAACGCTATCCCTCATATTGAAACAGAATTGGATTGTTACAAAAATTCAATAGATATTCTAAGTAAAATATCTGCTGAACAGCAAGAAAAATCAAATAACAATATAAAGAACGAAACACCGGATGTTTCATGGATTAACGAATAAAGCAGAATTATGAGAAACAGATATTTATTTATATTGTTGCTATTGTTGCCGTTATTTGCTTGTTCACAGAACTATAAACTCGTTGATCAAAGTTCTAAGAATAAGCCAAAGTGGATGACAGATGGCTCTTATACAGAGACATATTTCATTCAAGCTAATAAAGTAGCTACCCTTGAAGAAGGACAAAATAATGTCATGACAACGCTACTTAATCAGATAGCTTCAGCAGTGGCGGTACAAGTGACAGGCGAGACGAAAAATATTATCGACTGGACGACCGTAGATCTTGGTGGAATGACTAGAGACGAATATGTGCAGAAAGTCGAGACTAATACAAGTGTAAAAATCGCAAAAATGCCTGCATTACAAGGTGTCAGCTTGTCTAAAGCCGAAATATATTGGGAAAAATATACTGATAAGAAAACTAAAGAAACCTATTACGATTATTATATTCTCTATCCTTTTTCAACATTTGAATTGCAACAACTCATCGATTCTTATAATGCTCAAGAGAAAGCTTTAAATGATAAGATTGATGATTTTAGAAATCAGTTAGATGGTATTGATGATGTCTCTAAACTTCTCACTAACATAGATGATATGAAACTTCTTATGAAAGAGATAGGTGAAGATGATTTCAAATATGCTCGACTTTCTAACGTTGTGAAACAATATGAACAATTTGTAGATAATATTGATATTCATGTTGTTGAAAATAAAAAGGATGTCTTGATTATACAGTTGGTGAATGATGATGTGGTGATGAAAACTTCTTCATTGCCAAAGTTGAGAGGCGAATGTGCAAGAGACTTCAGTACAAAACATATCGGTAACAGAGTTGAAATCACCTTCAATACTTTCGATTGTTACGAGCAAGATGACAATTATGTTGAAGTAAGATTTAATATAGGTAAAAAAAGATTAGTTAAGAAAATTCGTATAAATTTATAAGGTATGAAGAAGATATTTTTTATTGCATTAATGCTCTTCGTCTCATTATTGAGTGTTGATGAATGTATGGCTCAGAATCGTATTGGATCGAGTAAGTCAAATCAGTCTATTGATTCTAAAAAGAAAGTTGAGCATAATAAATGGAGTAAAGAACACGAAGAGGCTCTTAATAAGAAAAAGAAACAACAACCAGTACAAACACAAAATATTGTCAATAAGGCAAAAGAACAGACAAAGCAAAAAGAAGTTGTTAAAGAGGAAAAGCCTGTTAACCAACCAAGTGTTACTATCAGTAATCCATGTTCCGATGACTTGAGCGTTGAACTCGTTTCATTAGAAGGCAATAGAGCGTCACAGATAGTTACAATAACGGTTGCTTTTACAAATCATCAGATAAACAAGACTGTCTATATCAGGGATTCTAATGCTTATAACGAGGAAGGTGATCATTTCTCAACATGGAGTGTCGGAAGCTTTACAACATTGACAGACATTAAACAGAAGACAAGTTGGAAGATAGGTCAGATGTTGCCATCTAAAAACTCTAAATTGACAGCGATATCGTTTAAGATAGATGGTTGTACTATAGAGATGAGAAACTTACCGATAGATTGGAAATAATTTATATTTATAATTAATATGCGGAAGCCGAAAAGCAAGAGTAGGCATAATTTAAAAAAAAATTAATCACAATGAAAAAGATTACTTCATTATTAGGAGCAGCATTAATGGTATTAGTGATGGCTTCTTGCGGTTCAGAAAAACAAGTGACAACCCCAGCTCCAGCAGCATCAAATTTCCCTTGTCCTGAATGTACAGCAACAACAGATGTATTCCGTTACTTAGGACAACATACAGCAACTGGAGACAGACAAATTCAACAAGCTCGTTCAATGGCAGCAACAAATGCTCGTGCAGAATTGGCAGCAATGGTGGAAGCAACTGTTAAACGTGTTGTTGACAACTATACTAGCGAGTATATAAATGGTAATGAAAGCGACTTTAAACAACGTGTTCAAGATATCGCTCGCACAGTGATAAACCAAAAAGTTACAGGTACTCCTGTTATCTGTGAAGGTAGAATGCCAGGAAGCCAACCAGGTAATACAATCTGCTTCGCTTGCGTTGAATTGACAGGTAAATCAGTGTTAGATGGTATCGCATCACAAATCTCAAACGATGAAAAATTAAGAACAGACTTTGAATATGAGAAATTCAAAAAAGTTCTTGACGAAGAAATGAGCAAATTACAATAAAAAATCTTAACATTGAAAACATTATTTGTTTTACTGCTTTTTTTGAAAGCAAATGTTCTGAATGATGTTACGGGGGAAATGTCTTTTTCCCCCGTATCTTGTCATAGTGATGAGGAAAAGAACTTAATAGAATCAAAATATATAGGGATATCAGATCCAATATCTGATACAATAGTAGCTTTAAATCAAGCTGTACAGAGAGCTCTCGCTTTCTATGCCTTAAATCAAAATATGGAAATATCGTCAGTGTATGAGTATTATTATATAGATGATGACGTTGATGTACATTGTAATAATAAAAAATCACATTGGATCGCTGACTTCGAATCTAAACTTGAAAATTATTCATATTCAATAGAGAAGATATTATATACAAAATATAATGAGATTGTTGTTTTGATCAATGTCACCGATGACGCCTCCGCTGATAACGAACTTTCAATAGCAGGTTCTTTTATGTATCATTACGATTACATGAATAGAAAGGTGGAATATGGTGAAAAACAACTACTTTTAATATCGTGTCCTGATATGATAGACTCATTGAAATGGAACTCTTTGATTGATAAAAATATAACACAAAAAGAAACCTCTGTTAATGATAATTTATATAGGTTGAAAAATGTGGTCAGTATTTATGAAGATTATGGTACCGTTGATGATAATATGGTGTTTTCTGACATTCGTTATGGCTTGTGGAATAGTTATATAGATAATTTCTTTCAAGCGGTGTCAAACTTTGAACCGACAAATATTGTACTGAAAAACTCGACACGACATATTTCACTCGAGACAGATGGGGACTTTGGAGAAAAATCACAAGATATAATAAGAAGGGTGATAAAAACAAAAGTATCATGTTCCTTAATGTCTCTTTCGTTGAAAAATAATAAGTTATACGCAAATTGGGAGATAATAGAATGATGAAAAAGATGTATCTTTGCATATTGATATTTCTATGTGTTAACGCAATGAATGCTCAAGAAAATAATTGCTTGGATTATAAATCGGATAACACATGCCTGAGATATACGGCTTTTGCTTATCAAGATGTCGTGAATGGAAATCATTCTAAGGCAATAAATGAGTCGAGAAAGATAGCTAACTTGATAGCAGAAATAGAATTGGCTAAAATGGTGAACTCTGTAGTAACTCGTGTGACCGAATCTATGACGATGAATGATGGAGAGTTTTTGACTAAATATATCGATACAACGCTCATTTCCTCATATAAAATATTAAAAGATATTAGAACTGTTTGTCAATCTAAGACAAAACTTATTGATAATTCATATGTTACATATGTAACTAAAGAGATTAGTATTGATGCTATAGGTGAAATGTTGAATATCAATAATGATAAGGATAGACAGAAATTTAAGAAATTATTATCAGAATGATATTTGAAATATAAACAACAATTAATTATTAATTAAATGATACACAAAGGACTAACCAATCAACAGGTTGAAGAAAGTCGTAAGAAACACGGCTCCAATGTTTTGACTCCGCCAGAAAAAGAATCTCTTTGGCACCAGTTTTTAGAAAAATTTAAAGATCCTATCATCAGAATCTTGTTGATAGCGTTGGCACTTTCAGTGGGCGTCTCTCTCTATCAGTATTTTACCACCGATGAGGGTATAGCAGTCTTGTTTGAACCTATCGGCATCTTCGTGGCTATCATGCTTGCTACTTGCATCGGCTTCGCCTTTGAAGTGAGCGCTAACAAGAAATTTGAAGTCCTTAATAAAGTTAGTGACGACGAAGAGGTGAAGGTGGTACGTAATGGAAACATCACCGTCATAGGCCGTAAGGAAATAGTCGTAGGCGATGTCGTTATCATCGAAACCGGTGACGAAGTACCTGCCGACGGCGAACTTATCGACGCTTTCTCTCTTCAAGTCAATGAGTCGGATTTGACAGGCGAACCAATGGCAACGAAAACCATCGACCCTAAAGATTTCAAGAAAGACGCTACTTATCCTTCAAACTATGTCCTCCGTGGAAGTAAGGTCATCGACGGTCATGGCGTGATGATAGTAGATAAAGTAGGCGACGCAACAGAATGGGGTAAGGTTTATCAAGGCTCGCAAATTGATAACAATATTAAAACTCCTCTTGATAATCAACTTGATCATCTCGGAAAAATTATCACCGTAGCAAGTTATATCATAGCAGGTGTAATTCTCGTGATGCGTCTCGTGATGTATTTTACTTCAGGAGAAAGCGAGTCGTTTGAGTGGCTTAGCTTCGCTCATTATCTTCTCAATACCTTGATGATGGCTGTCACTATTATCGTCGTCTCTGTGCCAGAAGGTCTCCCGATGAGCGTGACATTGAGCCTCGCCTTGAGTATGAAACGTATGCTTACAGCTAACAATCTCG
Organism: Lentimicrobiaceae bacterium; assembly: GCA_015061295.1. GTDB lineage: Bacteria > Bacteroidota > Bacteroidia > Bacteroidales > F082 > Limimorpha. Next base: position 1,995 of record SUWU01000012.1, on the reverse strand, counting down.
TGAGAAAGATGCACGCTTGCGAGACTATGGGCGCTGCCACAGTTATCTGTACCGACAAGACAGGAACGCTTACTCAAAACCAGATGAGTGTCAACGATATGAGTTTCCCTGCTCTTCCAGAAAAACAACTCTCCAATAATGAAATAAGTAACCTTATCAAAGAAAGTCTCGCCCTTAACACGACAGCATTCTTAGACTTCAGTGATGAGAAGAAGATAAAAGCTATCGGCAATCCAACAGAAGGTGCTTTGTTACTTTGGTTAAATAAACAAGGCGTCGATTATATGCAGCTTAGAGAAGGAGTTAAGATGTATCAGCAGGTGCCTTTCTCGACGAAGTATAAATTCATGGCTTCTATAGTAGAGTCGCCGGCGATGGGAAAACCGATATTCTATGTTAAAGGCGCTCCAGAAATCTTGTTGAAACATTGTAACAAGATAGCTACTCCAGAAGGTAATGTCGATATTACTCCTTATCGCTTAGATGTTGAGAAACAACTTTTGGAATATCAAGGTAAGGCGATGCGTACTCTCGCTTTCGCTTATAAAGTGGGCGACCCTAACGAACAATCCTTTGATCCTAATACCGATGACCTCGTAGCAGAAAACTTTATATTATTAGGTGTTGTCGCCATCGCTGACCCTATCCGTGGCGATGTGGCAGAAGCTGTCAAGAATTGTATGTCGGCAGGCATCGACGTTAAGATCGTCACCGGTGATACTCCAGGTACTGCCATAGAGATAGGTCGTCAGCTTGGTCTGTGGCTCGGCACCGACTCTAAAGAAGTCAACCATATTACAGGTAAAGATTGGGAAGCGCTTTCTGATGAAGAAGCTCTTAAAATAATTCATAAGATTAAGATTATGTCGAGGGCGCGTCCTATGGATAAGGAACGTCTTGTGAGATTGTTACAAAGCGAAGGTGAAGTCGTGGCTGTCACAGGCGACGGTACTAACGACGCTCCAGCCTTGAAAGCGGCTCAGGTAGGCCTCTCGATGGGCGACGGTACGACGGTGGCTAAAGAAGCATCAGACATCACGATTCTCGATAACTCATTCAATAGTATCGCTCGTGCTGTGATGTGGGGAAGATCGTTGTATATCAACATTCAGAGATTTGTCGTCTTCCAGATGACTATCAACGTGGCTGCATGTCTCATCGTGATGCTCGGCGCATTGTTGGGAACAGAGATGGTTCTCACTGTGACACAGATGCTTTGGGTGAACCTTATCATGGATACATTCGCAGCTTTAGCTTTAGCATCGTTGCCACCATCAGAAATGGTAATGAAAGAAAAACCACGTAGCAGAGAAGCTAACATTATTACTAAACCTATGATGTGGCAAATCTTTGGCGTAGGTATTTTATTCGTCCTCTTCATGTTCGGTCTCGTCCAATATTTCAAACATGCCGACATTACATCATTAGCCGACTTCTCATTCGCTGAATATTTCAGAAATTATTTCAACTTCAATATCGCTTCACACGCTATCTCGCCGATAGAGCAGACTTACATCTTCACGATATTCGTCTTCTTGCAGTTCTGGAATTTGTTTAACGCTAAGGCATTCCACAGCGATGGTTCTGCATTGAAAGGCTTGTTAAGAAAAGATGTCTTGGCAGGTTTCGGCTTGGCGTTGCTCGTGATATTCGGAGGTCAATATCTGATTGTGACATTAGGCGGCGAGATGTTTAACGTAGCTCCGATGTCATGGAACGATTGGCTTTATATCATCGTCGGAACATTCCCTGTGTTATTCATAGGAGAAGCGATGAGAGCGATAAAGAAGTTAGTTAAGAATTGAGAATTAACAATTGACAATTAACAATGTAGAGACGTATCAACAATACCATTGAAAATGAAAGAATGTGATCTGACCCCAAAAAGTTGGACAGGTTAATAAAAAAGTTTACATACAAAGAGTTCGGTATTTCACTGGACTCTTTCCGTTTAATCTTAATTTAATACGTTCGTTATTGTAATAATGAATATAT
>SUWU01000011.1 GCA_015061295.1 Lentimicrobiaceae bacterium | reverse complement strand
GCGAAGCTATGTGCGCCACCCTGATGGAACTTTACGGATACACTTTTATATTCGGTGTTTCGGTGTTGTTTCTAATTGGGATAATGAACTTTTTTAGAACTCAGAACTTAGAATTCAGAACTTAGAACTTAGAAAAGATATGTGTAGATACTTGTGATTCGTGGAAATAAAAAAGGTGCCTGAACTTGTCGAAGGCACCTTTAGTTCAAAAGCCAAAAGCCTTAGCTCTTATTTAATCTTCTCCGGTTTAACCTTGCTAAATCTCATGGCTTTTGTCATGAACTTAGGAAGCGGTTTGTAGTCGTCTCTGTTGCCGAGGTTAAGGTAAATACCAAATTTCTTCATTACAGGGACTTTGAAGGTCTCGACAAATTCTATTAATGTTCCGTTAGGATCTTCTACGTAGGTGAAGTGTCCGTTGGCATCACCCATGTCGAAGTTGCGACCGCCGTCGCAGACGAAAGGATGTCCTAATGCTTCTGCAGCTTCTTTGATGCAGTCCATATTACGAACATCGAAACATAAATGGATGTAACCTGGGTCGCCCCAATATCTGTTTTCCAAGACTTTGACAGGCTCTGCGCTTAAATTCTTAACTAATTCAATATGAGAGTCTCCCATCATATCGGAGAGAGGACCTTGTATTGGTTTGGAACGTTTCAACATTACGCGACGTAATTCGCAATTACCTCCATTTATATTTCCTAACTCGTCAAAAGTTCCGGTCACGTCGCCGACAACAGTGTCGTAATCTAATAACTTTCCGTAGAACTCGATGGATTTCTCCATATCCTTGACGCCGATGACAACACCGTTTACTCCGCCATTTGTCTTGTCCTCGTCAATGAAAGCGTAGTCGTTTTGTTCCACTTCAAAGATATTGTTCCAAGGGTCTTTGAAATAAAAATGTTTGAAACCGAATGGGGAGGAGCATACTTCGCTGAGCATGGTAGCTCTGTTATTTTTAAGATGAGCGTATGACTTATCCACGTCTTTAGCTTTTATCTTACAGATGTTGATGCCATAGTCGCCAAGTTGAAGCGGACGTTCAGGATATTTCACTTTTCTGCCTTTAGGTTGCCATACTTCAAAGCCGCCGCCGCCGCGAGGGTTAAACGCTAAGATGGCTCTTCTCGGCTGCGGCTTGCCACCTGTGTAAGGAAGCATACGCTCTGCTACGCCTTCGTCGTCGAAGATCTTCATCTCGAAACCTAATACTGTGTGATACCATTTCCATGGAGCTATCAACTCTTCAACTCCAATACCGACTTGCTGTATGCCGCATATAACTTTTTCTTTCATGATCGTTTTTTTTATGTTGGTGAAATATGTTTTGAAAGTACGTAATAAAGTCGAGGCAGATACCTGTTGATATGAGCCATCAAAAGTTCGTACTTGCCAATGAGTTTTCTGTGTTTCTTTTTCTTGATAGCCTTGACAGCGCGTTTGGCAGCTTTGTCAACGTCCAAGCCTTTAGCCTGACCTTGATCCATCTTGCCATATTTCTCTCCGTTACCGAGAAGTGCGCTCTTGCTGATGTTGGTGTTGATGCGTCCTGGAATTAAGAATGTTACAGAAATGTTGTCGTATTCTAAATCCATCGATTCGAAGAAACCGAAGAGGGCGTGTTTCGATGAACAATAAGAAGTTCTCAACGGGAATCCGAATAATCCAGCGAGCGAGGTGGTGACGGAGATACTTGTGTGAGTTGCGTTAAGTATCTCATCTTTAAACTTCTTGATGAGATATACAGCGCCCCAATAGTTGATCTGCATTATCTTCTGATCTGTGGCAAAGTCTGTGTCGAAAGCCTTAGCACGTTGTGATATGCCAGCATTTAACACGAAAAGATCGATGTTGACTTTCTGCGATTTTACAAACTCAACTAAATTGTCGATGCTCGAATAATCGGCGAAGTTGCTTTCAATTGTATAGACCTTAACACCGTTGAGCTCGCAGGCTTTCTTTGTCTCTTCCAAATCGTTAGCTCCTAAGCCCGTCAAAAACAAGTTGCAACCTTCTTTTGAGAGTTGCTTGGCAATAGCCGCGCCGATGCCAGAACTTCCTCCTGTAACAAGCGCGTATTTTTCTTTGAAATTTATCATGTTAATTATAAGTCTATGAGTCTATAAGACTATAAGTCTTGAGTTTGATTTATGATTTGCAAAAATATTACTTTTTAATTTAAATAGGTATAAATTTAAGATAAAAAAATGATAAAATATTTTATTAAATCACTTTGATAAAGTAAATATATTTACTAATTTTGCGAGGAAAAAATAATCCTAATTAATATCAGTAAAAATGGAAATCTTTGAAAGAATAGCAAAGGACTCAGGAGGTCCAATTGGTCAATACAGAGATCGTGCACACGGTTATTTTGTTTTTCCAAGACTAGAAGGTGAGTTGGGACCTCACATGCGTTTCAACGGTGTTGATGTCTTGAACTGGAGTTTGAACAACTATTTAGGTTTAGCTAACCACCCAGAAATCAGAAAGGTTGATGCAGAAGCAGCAGCACGTTGGGGTATGGCATATCCTATGGGTGCTCGTATGATGAGTGGTAACACTCGTCTCCACGAGAGATTGGAACAAGAACTCGCCGACTTTGAGAAGAAAGAAGCAGCTTACGAATTTAACTTTGGCTATCAAGGTATCGTTTCAACAATAGACGCATTGACAACACGTCACGATGTCATCGTTTTCGACTCTGAAGCTCACGCTTGTTTAATCGATGGTAAACGTCTTCATATGGGACAGTCGTTCCACTTTAAACATAACGATATAGTAAGTTGTGAACAAGCTCTTAAGAAAGCCACTGAGATTGTGAATAAAACAGGCGGTGGTATCTTGCTCATCACTGAAGGTGTTTTTGGTATGACAGGTGCTCTCGGTATCTTAGATCAAATCGTTGAGTTGAAGAAGAAATATCAGTTCCGCATCCTCATCGACGATGCTCATGGTTTTGGTGTTATGGGACCAACAGGTCGCGGTACTTCTGAACACTTTGGCGTGATGGATGAGATAGACCTTTATATAGGTGCTTACGCTAAGTCGATGGCTATCATCGGTGGTTTCGTCGCAGGTCCTAAATATGTTATTGATTATTTACGTTACAACATGCGTTCTCAGATGTATGCTAAGTCATTGCCAATGCCTATCGTTGAAGGCTGCTTGAAACGTCTTGAGATTATCCGTAGCGCAGAAGGTGACGAATTACGTAAGAAATTATGGACAGTGACACGCGCATTGCAAGATGGTTTCCGTAACTTAGGCTTTGAAATAGGACCAGCAGAGGCATGTGTGACACCAATATTCTTGCCAGGTAATGAGCAACAGGCTGCACAAATAGCAAAAGACCTTAGAACAAATTACAAGATTTTCTGTTCTATCGTTACATATCCGGTTATTCCAAGAGGTATGATTATCTTCAGAATAATCCCAACAGCGGTTCATACATTAGAAGATGTGAACTACACTTTGAATGCGTTTGCCGATGTCAAGAGAAAACTTGCTGAAGGTAAGTACGACTCTGACGAGATGCCGAATATGGCTATTTGGTAACACATTAATTAATATATGAACAACTTTTATAAAGATAAAGTCATTATAGTAACAGGAGCCAGCTCGGGAATCGGGTTGGCTTCTGCTACAAGATTTGCATCGCTCGGAGCAAAAATAGTGCTCGCAGCACGTTCCATCGATAAGTTGGAAAAGATAGCAGAAGAGATAAACAAAAAGTTCAATAAGTCAACGGACAATGTACTTTGTGTAAAGACTGATGTCACAAAGGAAGAAGACTGTAAGAACCTCGTTGAGCAGACTGTAAAACATTTTGGCAAGATAGATGTCTTGGTAAATAATGCAGGTATCTCGATGCGTGCTGTTTTCAAAGATATGGATTTAAAAGTCATGAGGTCGTTGATGGACACTAATTTCTGGGGAACGGTCTATTGTACAAAATACGCTTTGCCATATCTTTTGGAGACCAAAGGCAGTGTTGTCGGAGTCATATCGACGGCGGGATATGTCGGCTTGCCGGCACGCACTGCATATTCGGCATCTAAGTTCGCGGTGCGAGGCTTCCTTGAAACATTAAGGATAGAACATTTGTATGACGGCTTGCATGTCATGATATTCGCACCTGGATTTACGACCTCAAACATAAGAAATGTTGCATTAACAGCCGATGGTAGTCCGCAAGGCGAGACGCCTCGTAAGGAGGAGCGTATGATGTCGGCGGAGAGAGTGGCGAAGATAATGGCGCGAGGAATCTTCAGAAGAAAGACACACATGGTGCTCACGCCGCTCGGAAAAGCGACGCTGTTTGCAAACAGACGCTTGCCTCGCGTGACAGATAAAATGGAATATAGAATGATGGCTAACGAACCCGATAGCCCATTGAAAAAGCAATAGAGAAAACACATTAATAAAACAATAGAAAGATTATGCTTCTAATGAAAAAAGTGGCAGTTTATATCAATATCTTAAACTGCTCTTTGATAAAGTATTTCGCTAAGGAGTTGAGTCGTAATGATATTAACCTCACACCTGAACAATATCTTGTGATGGATATACTTTGGGATGCAGAGACTTTATCGCAACAAGCTATAGCAGATATAATTCAGAAAGATAAAAACTCTGTTACTAAGTTTATAGATTCTTTGGAAAGAAAAGGTTTGGTATATCGCGCCATGAATAAGAAAGACCGTCGTATCAATGATATTATTGTTACGGAGGAAGGAATGAAGCTGAAGGGAAAGACGACAGAAGTGGCGATTAATATGATGAGGAATGTTTTGAAAGATATCAAGGAAGAAGACCTGATAGTCTTTGATAAAGTCATGAATCAGATTAAGGATAATATTGACGCTGAACTCTGACTTTGAACTCATCGAGACGCACCAATTACATCGTGTTTATTTTCATCGGTGTAATATGTCACGTCTCTACATAAGGGACTTTGGACTTTAGACTTTAGACTTTGGACTTTAGTCATAAAAATAAAAGCTCGACATTTTGTCGAGCTTTTTCCCTTTTAACGAATAAAAAAATTAATTCTTAATCTTCGACGATAGCATCGTTTGGACATGCACCAGCGCATGAGCCACAGCTAACACATGTGTCAGCATCAATTACATAAATGTCGCCTTCAGAAATAGCACCAACTGGGCACTCATCGATACATGTGCCACATGCTACACAATTGTCTAAAATTTTATAAGCCATAATTTTTTAAGTTTTGAATTTGTTGCAAAGATATAAAGATAATTGGTATAAAAACAAAAAAAATAAAAAAAACTTTTTCTTTTATTTTTATTCATTTTTTTTGTCGCTGCATAACAATAAATAGTTACATTTGCAGAAAATTTGCATAATCAAAATTAATATAGTTTCCTATGACGACAAAAATATCAAAAGTTGTAGAACTCGAACAAGTTGTTATCCGCTTTGCGGGTGACTCTGGAGACGGTATGCAGTTGACTGGTAACTTATTCTCAGACTCGACAGCATTTGCCGGAAACGATTTCGCTACATTCCCAGATTATCCAGCTGAAATTCGTCCTCCACAAGGTACAGTATCCGGTGTTTCTGGATTCCAAGTACATTTCGGTCATAAACCGGTTCACACCACAGGTGACCTCTGCGATGTGTTAGTAGCAATGAACCCAGCTTCTATCAAAGCTAACATGCGTTGGTTGAAACCTGGAACAACAATTATCTTCGACGTTGATTCATTGACTGAAAAATCTCTCGAGAAAGCTGGTTATGCCGCTGACCCGACAACAGATGATACCCTCAGTCAATACAAAGTCATCAAAGCTCCTATCTCATCTCTTACAATAGAGGCTTTGAAAGATTTTGGCTTGGATAGAAAAGCAATGCTTAAGTCGAAGAATATGTTCGCTCTCGGTATAGTGATGTATCTCTTCAACCGCGACATTACTCAGCTTAATCATTATTTTGAAAATAAATTCAAAAACAAACCTGAAGTCATCAAGGCTAACCAGACTGTTGTGGCTGCTGGTTACAGCTATGCCGACACAATGGAGGTCTTCGCTAACACCTATCGCATCCAACCTGCTGAACTTCCTAAAGGTAAATATCGCGACATCTCTGGTAATGTCGCAACAGCATGGGGGCTCATGGCTGCAAGCGAACGCTCAGGTCGTCAGCTTTTCATAGGTTCTTATCCTATCACTCCTGCAACCGACATCTTAGTTGAGCTTACAAAATATAAAAACTTAAAGGTAAAAGCTTATCAAGCAGAAGACGAAATAGCAGGTATCACTTCTTCAATAGGTGCTTCTTTCGCAGGCTGCTTGTCAGTGACAACAACATCGGGTCCTGGTCTCTCTCTTAAATCAGAAGCCTTAGGTCTCGCAGTCATGACAGAGCTTCCTCTCGTAGTCATCGACGTTCAACGTGGCGGTCCTTCAACAGGTCTCCCAACTAAGACAGAACAGAGCGACTTGATGCAAGCATTGTATGGCCGTAACGGCGACGCTCCTCTTATCGTATTGGCAGCTAAGAGCTCAGTCGACTGCTTCTACTCAGCATACGAGGCTTGTAAACTTGCATTGGAACACATGACACCTGTTATCTTATTGACAGACGGCGCTCTTGGTAACGGTACAGAAATATTCCGTATCCCTAAGGTAGCTGAACTCCCAGCAATCGTGCCTCCAATCGCTAAAGCTAACGACCCTGACTATGCTCCATATCGCCGTGACGAAGATAAATTACGTCGCGAATGGGCTATCCCAGGAACAGAAGGTCTCCGTCATCGTATCGGTGGTCTTGAAAAAGAAAATATCAAAGGTAATGTTTCACACGACCCAAGAAATCACGAACTCATGACTCAACTTCGTGAAGAGAAAGTGAACCGCGTAGCTAATTATATCCCAGAGCAAGAAATCATAGGCGATCCTAACGCTGATTTATTAGTAGTAAGCTGGGGCGGTACTTACGGCGTCGTTCTTTCAGTAGTTGAAAAAATGATAGCTGAAGGTAAGTCGGTGGCACACGCTCACTTCCGCCATATCTCACCACTTCCAAAGAACACAGAAGAAGTGTTGAGCGGTCATAAGAAGATCGTCGTCTGTGAAATGAACAGAGGTCAGTTTGCAAATTATCTCCGCATGAAACACCCTGGACATATCTACGAACAATATAATAAGGTACAAGGCTTGCCATTCTTGACAGCCGAATTGGAAAATAAGTTTAATGACCTTTTAAAATAAGATAATACTATGGAAAATATAAATAACAATCAGGTTGTTAATCTTACTAAAGAAGATTTCGTAAGCGATCAAATCGTGAAATGGTGCCCAGGTTGTGGTGACCATGCAATCTTGAAAGCAGTGGAAGACGTATTCCCTAAGTTGGGAAAAAGAAAAGAAGACATCGTCGTTGTTTCTGGTATCGGCTGTTCTTCACGTTTCCCATATTATATGAATACCTACGGTTTCCACAGCATCCACGGTCGTGCAGCAGCAATAGCTACAGGTGTGAAACTCGCTAATCCTAACCTCTCAGTATGGGTCGTTACAGGTGACGGCGACTGTACAGCTATCGGTGGTAACCACTTCATTCATGCAGTACGTCGTAACATCGACATGAACCTCCTTCTTTTCAATAACCGTATCTACGGCTTGACAAAAGGTCAGTTCTCACCATGTACTTTCCGCGGTACAGTAACAAAGACATCTCCACAAGGTACTTACGAAGATCCTTTCAACGTAGGCGAACTCGTGATAGGTGCTGGCGGTAAATTCTTCGCTCGTGGCGTCGATGTGAATACACAGGAACTTACACAGATATGCTGCGAAGCTAAGAACCACGACGGTCTCTCAGTAGTGGAAATTCTCCAAAACTGTATGATCTTCTCTAACGGCATCCACAGCAATATCACAGCTAAGGAAGTCCGCGATGATATGCAGGTGAAATGTGTTCACGGCAAACCATTGATTTTCGGTAAAGATCGCAATAAAGGTATCGTTCTCAGAGGTAACCGTCTCGAAGTTGTTACTATCGGAGAGAATGGCGTGACAGAAGCTGACATTTTGGTACATGATGAAAAAGAAAAGACCACAGGTATCCACATGATGTTGGCTCACATGATGCCTCCAGAATATCCTGTAGCAATAGGCGTTATCAGAAATGTTGAAGCTCCAACATATAACCAATGCTTAGATGGCGTTATCGAAGAAGAAACAGCTAAGTCGAAGATTCATTGCGTCGATGACTTGCTCAACAGCGGTAGCACTTGGGATATTGAATAATTTATAACAATAAAAAAACGCTGGCAAATTTGCCAGCGTTTTTTTATTGTTGTCTTTTATAACTCCACTTTCCAGAGTCCGTGAAGGTTGCAGTATTCATAGACTGCCACTGCTTTCTCTTCGCCGAGATGAACCACTGCTACTGGTTGGTCTTTTAGGTCAATACGTATTCCGCCATGTTCCGTCTCTATATAAATGAAAGCGATATGATGTTCAGGAAGCATCGGGTGATGAACACTGCCGACTTCAATTTTTAAGATATTGTCTTGAAGATGTGTTACGACAGGAATATGTTTCTCACCGCTTGCCTCTACAGTGTTAGGAATGAGCTCTTCCATCTTTTCGCCGCAGCAGAAAACAGGAACTTTTGAATCTACTATCTTTTCTATTACATTTCCACAATGATTGCATTTATAAAATTTTGTTGCCATAGTTGTCTTTTTTTTATTTGTTAATGTTTAATCTTGTAGTCTCTTTGACTTTTACTTTGCAAAAGTATAACGAAAAACATCTCACGTCAAACAGATAATTTCGATATGATTATTGATGTTGTCGATGAAGGATGACGCTGATATTGACACTGACACTGACATTGACATTGACACTGACATTGACATTGACACTGACATTGACATTGACATTGACACTGACATTGACTTATTGACTTGTAGACTTGTGGTCTCGTTGACTTTTTTATTATCTTTGCATAATCTATAATATTTCAGAAATATGAAAATGTCTTTCAAACCAGGGACTATGATATATCCACTTCCTGTTGTGATGGTGAGTTGCGGTGATAGTCCTGAAAATTATAATATTGTAACAGCTGCATGGACGGGAACTATATGTTCTGATCCTCCTATGTGTTATGTGTCACTTAGAAAAGAACGTCATTCACATGAGATAATCTCTCGTACTAAAGAGTTTGTTATCAATGTTACGACAGAGGAGCTTGCTCATGCTACAGACTGGTGTGGCGTACGCTCGGGCCGTGACTTTGACAAATTTAAAGAGATGCATCTTACTCCAGAGCAAGCTCAGATTGTTAAAGCACCTCTCATTGCAGAGTCGCCGCTTAACATAGAATGCCAAGTCGTTGAAATTAAAGAACTCGGCTCGCATGATATGTTTATTGCTAATGTTGTTGCTGTTAACGGAGATACAAAATTCTTCGACTCAAGTACAGGACAATTCCAGCTGAATCAAGCTGATTTGATTACTTATTCTCACGGAAAATATTACACATTAGGAGAGAAAATCGGTGGCTTCGGATTCTCTGTCGATAAAAGAAGAAATAAATCCACAAAGAAATAATTATGGATTACATTAGAATAAAGACAGCAAGTAGAGACTCAGAGACGCAAAGTCTCAGAGACGCAAAGTCATCGTCAGTGTCATCGTCAGTGTCATCGTCATCGTCAACAGCCAATGACATCAAAGAGTTATTAAAAGACTGGATTAAGTTATATCCTGATTCTTTCTCTCCCGATATGGAGTTTAAGATATATCAACTTGAAGATGGCGATATTATAATTCGACTTCATGAAGATATGAGCTCGTTGGCAGTAGCACTTCTTGTACTTTATTTAGAGTCAACGGGTAAAGCCGCAGTGTCAGAGTCAGAGTCAGTGTCTCAAAGTTCAATAGCCAACAGCCAACAGCCAATGGCCTTCATCACTATTGATGATACCGAAGTTCTTTTGAAACAAAATGTCGGTAAGAGAGCTATGCTATTTTGTGAGACAACAAGACAACAAGTCAACGAGTTAACGAGTATAGACTCAGAGTCTCAGAGTCTCAGAGACGCAAAGTCAGAGTCATTGTCAAAGTCAGAGTCAACATCCGTAAGATTTCTCCTTGACGACAACTATGTCTTGGACTATGATTTTGAAAGAAGACCGCAACCTGTGAAAAATAGCGGACTTCAATTTGAAGAACAGGAACTGACACTTCCAAAAGATTATGACGTTGTTAGAGTTGGTGATGTCGTTAAGAAGAAAATAGATAAAGTGCTAGAAGATGAAGGTCTCACACCAAAGAAAATGTTAATATATTTGCTGTGTGGCGCGATAGGTCTTGCAATAGGATTTCTCATAGTTCATTTCTCAGCTAAATAATTATGTTAACAGAATTTAATAGATTCATAGAAAAACATAATCTTATTAATATAGGTGATAAGATTCTACTCGCTCTCAGCGGAGGTGTTGATTCTATGGTGCTTGCGAGACTCCTTATTATGAGTCAACGAGTCAGCGAATCAACGAGACTACAAGCAGAGACGCAAAGTCATTGTCATAGTCATTGTCATAGTCATTGTCAGAGTCATAGTCATCTCGCTTTCGCTCATTGTAACTTCCGTCTGCGTGGCGAGGATTCTAATCGCGATGAGAAGTTTGTTACTGACTTCGCAAGAGAAAATAATATTCCTATTTTTGTTAAGCATTTCGATACGGAGGCTTATGCTAAAGAAAATTCACTTTCTATCGAGATGGCAGCTCGTGAACTGCGTTATAATTGGTTTAAAGAGTTAAAAGAAATTCACAATTTCGATAAGGTCGCTCTTGCTCATCATGGTGATGATCAGATCGAGACGTTTTTCATTAATATGTTACGCGGCTCAGGAATAAAAGGCCTCAAAGGTATGAAACCGCAGAACGACTTTTACATCCGACCTTTGCTTTTCTCTAACAGAAATCAAATCGTGACTTTTGCTGAAGAAAATGACATCCAATGGGTTGAAGATTATACAAATCAGGAGACAGTTTATCTCAGAAATAAAATACGTCATCAGATAATTCCATCTTTTGATGAGATAAAACATAATGCGCGTCAAAGCCTTAATTTTTCTATCGACTGTCTTTCTTCAGAAAATGAGTTATATAGAAGTCTGATAGAAGAGAAATTGTCGCATATAGAAAATGTTAAAGGAAATTATAGATTTATAGAAAACAGACATTTTCTTAATAATAAAAATGGCAGACAGCTCCTTTTTGAGTGGGTGAGAAAATATGGTTTTAATTACGACCAGGCAGAGTCGATGTTCGAGGCGATGACACTCGGTAAGTCGGGAGTCGTTTTTTATTCATTCTTGACAGACAACAGACAGCAGACAACAGACAACAGACCTACTCCACAATATGTCGCTTCCGTACAGAAAGACAGAATAGAGATTTTTCAAAACAATAATCAGGAAGAATATTTTCAGATTCTCAGATTCTCAGATTCTCAAATTTTGAAACTCTCAGACTCTCAGACTCTCAGATTCTCAAATTTTGTTAAAGACGAGAACTTTAAGTTGATGAAAGAACCATCGCATGGCGCCCAATTCGATATGGACAAAATTAATTTTCCACTGAAATTGCGTCACTGGAGAAAAGGCGATAAATTCAAGCCATTAGGAATGAAAGGTTCCAAGTTGTTGAGCGACTTCTTCAACGACTTAGGATTTACTGCATATCAGAAACAGAATGTCTGGATTATGGAGGATGCTAATGGGTTGATTTTGTGGGTTGTTGGATATAGAATTAACGATAAGGTTAAAATTCTTGACTCAACGAGAGTAATTTTTCAATGTAACATGTAAGTACACCATTTTTTTTGTAAATTTGCAAACCTGTAAAAAAAGTTATAAGAGAATATTAAATTATTATAAATCAAAAGACACATCATGAAAAAGTTTTTTAAACTCTTTACTTTCTTGGTCATGTTGCTTCCATTCGCAGCGAAGGCTCAGATGTTGGAACCTGTACAATGGACAGTAGAGACAGAGAAATTAAACAAGAATGAGTACAATATTGTATTCAAGGCAGAAATTGAAGATGAATGGCATCTTTATTCACAGTACACACCATTCGGTGGTCCAATGCCTCTCTATTTTGAGTTTATCGACACTACAGGTATTGAGCGTATCGGCGGTGTCATGGAACCAGAAGCTATCGTGAAGTATAGCGATGTTTTTGAAATCGATGAACATTTCTTTGAAAAGGAAGCTGTATTTACACAAAAAGTTAAATTGCTTGACGGCGCAACAACGGTGACAGGTGTTATCACAGGTCAGGCTTGTAAAGAACAATGTGTACAACTTACATATGAGTTTGAAGTAGAACTCGATGAGCCGGCAGTCGTTAAGGAAGATACAACAGATAACGCTAAGTCGTCAGGAAGCAAAGGTCTCTTGGGTATGTTGTTAGGTGCAGTAGTCTGGGGCTTGGCAGCTCTCATGACTCCATGTGTTTTCCCAATGATTCCAATGACAGTTTCATTCTTCTTGCACGGTAGTGAAAGTAAAGCTGCTGGTAGATTTAAAGCTATCATGTATTATGTCTTCATCGTGGTGCTTTACACACTTCCTATCGCAGCTCTTATCTTGATTGCTCGATTTGGTGGTGGTGAAGATACAACAGCAAGTATCTTCAACTGGATTTCAACATCATGGATCAATATCATTTTCTTCTTGATATTCATGGTATTCGCAGCTTCATTCTTCGGAGCATTTGAACTTACATTGCCAAGTTCATTGGTTAACAAGAGTGACAGCAAGACAAGCAAATCAGGTCTCGGTGGCGTGTTCTTCATGGCATTGACACTCGTGCTCGTATCATTCGCATGTACAGGTCCTATCGTCGGTACAGCTTTGATTCAATCTTTGTCAGGCGAGTTCTGGGCTCCTATCCTTACAATGTTGGTCTTCGCTATGACATTCGGTCTCCCATTCGCATTATGCGCATTGTTCCCATCATTGTTACAGAACATGCCTAAGAGCGGTGGATGGCTCAACTCTGTTAAAGTCGTTCTCGGCTTCGTGGAAATCGCTCTCGGTTTCAAATTCTTAAGCGTCGCCGACCAGACATATCACTGGGGTCTCTTAGACCGCGAAGTTTACCTCGCTATCTGGATCGTGGTGTTCACATTGTTAGGTTTCTACCTCTTAGGAAAAATCAAATTCGCTCACGACTCAGACGTACCTCATATCTCAGTGTTCCGTCTCGTCCTCGCTATCGTAGTGTTTACATTCGTAGTTTATATGATTCCTGGAATGTGGGGCGCTCCTCTCAAAGCCTTGTCAGGTTACTTGCCACCACAACAGACTATGGACTTCGACCTCAATAGAATCAGTCAAGAGAATTCTGATAAAGTTATAAACTATGTCGATGCTAAGATGTCAAACATCTCTGTACAGACTGAACAATCAACAAAGAAAGATTCATCGTCAGAGTTATGCGAAGCTCCTAAATATGCCGACTTCTTGCATCTGCCTCACGGACTTAAAGGTTACTTCGATTATGAACAAGGCCTTGCTTGTGCAAAAGCTCAAAACAAACCTATCTATATCGACTTCACAGGTCACGGCTGCGTGAACTGTCGCGAAATGGAAGCCAACGTATGGAGTGACCCTCGCGTCCTTGAAATGTTACGTAACGAGTATGTCATCATCGCTCTCTATGTCGACGACAAGACAACTCTTCCAGAAGACGAGTGGGTGGTAAACTCTAAAGGTAAGAAGAAAAAGACATCTATCGGTAGCAAGAACTCTGCATTCCAAATCTCTAAGTTTGAAGCTAATGCTCAACCATATTACTGCCTCATGGGACACAACGGTGAGTTGTTGGTTGAACCTCGTTCTTACAACCTCGATAAAGACGCTTTCGTAGATTTCTTGAAGAAAGGTGTAGAAAACTTCAACAATGGAACTTCAATAAGAAACATTTTTGAATAATTGACGAAAGTCTAATGATAAGGAAGAGCTCTTGGAAACAGGAGCTCTTTTTTTTTTAGCAGCTGCCAATGCGTTAGGGATTGGAGCGGCATCCTTTGCGAGCCATGCGGGGACGGGTTTCGGGATTTGGGAGCGGGGACGAGGTTTGGGAGCGGGGACGAGGAGAGCGAGCAAAGATATAGCGGAAAGCCCGACGGCTTCGCCGGAACGCCCAAATTAATTAACAATTAACAATTAACAGTTAACAATTAACAGTTAACAATTGACAATTTATAGTTGATAGGTTACAATTATTTTGTGATGTAGAATGTTGGACTTAGTTTTTTTGATAAAAAATATAAAAAACGCAGAGACTTTAAAAATCCCTGCGTTTTTTAATACTTGGTGTCTTGGAGTCTCAGTGACTTAGTGACTTAAATCTTTGCAAAGTGTTGATAGAAAGCGATGATGGTCTCTATTCCTTTGAAGAAGTGATCTACTCTGTAGTTTTCGTTAGGTGAGTGGATAGCATCTGAACCTAATCCGAAGCCCATCAAAATCGACTTGATACCGAGTACTTTTTCAAATTCAGAGATGATTGGGATACTGCCGCCGCTCTTCATAGGGATAGGACGTTTGCCGTATGTGTCCATATATGCTGCTTCTGCTGCTCTGTATGCTGGCAAGTCGATAGGGCATCCGTAAGCCTGTCCGCCGTGTAATGGAGTGACTTTAACATCGACGTATTCAGGAGCTACTCTCTCGAAATATTCTTTGAACAATGCTGAAATCTTTTCGTTGTCTTGGTTTGGAACCAAACGGCATGAGATCTTAGCGTAAGCTTTTGAAGGAAGTACTGTCTTAGCGCCTTCGCCGGTGTAGCCTCCCCAGATACCGCAGAGGTCGAATGTTGGACGGATGCCGACTCTCTCGATTGTGGTGTAGCCTTTCTCGCCGCGTAATGCTTTCACACCGACGCCTGCTTTATATTCTTCTTCGCTATATGGTGCCATGTTGAGCAACTCGCGTTCTTCTGCTGTTGCCTCGATGACATCATCATAGAATCCAGGGATGGTGATGTGGTTGTTCTCGTCCATGACCTTAGCGACCATCTCACATAAGGTGTTGATAGGATTTGCTACTGCGCCGCCGAATAAACCGGAGTGAAGGTCAGCGTTAGGTCCTGTTACTTCTACTTCCCAATATGACAAGCCACGTAAACCTGTTGTGATAGAAGGAGTGTCGTGGTCGATCATGCTGGTGTCGGAGACTAAAATAATGTCGGCTTTGACTAAGTCTTTATTTGTGACGATCCATTTGGCGAGGCTGCCAGAACCTATCTCTTCTTCGCCTTCAATCATGAATTTTACGTTGCAAGGCAAGGTGTTTGTCTTCACCATTGTCTCGAAAGCCTTTGCGTGCATGAAGGCTTGACCTTTGTCGTCGTTGGCACCACGAGCCCAAATCTTACCATCTTTGATGACTGGCTCAAATGGGTCGGTGTTCCATAACTCGATAGGATCGACAGGCATGACATCGTAGTGACCATATACCAAGACTGTTGGTAATTTAGGGTCGATGATCTTCTCGCCGTAAACAACAGGGTTGCCTTCTGTTGGCATGACTTCAGCCTTGTCGGCGCCTGCTGCTAAGATGCTGTCTCTCCAATATTCGGCGCATTTGATCATGTCGCCTTTATGTTCTGTTTGTGAACTGATAGAAGGAATACGAATCAGTCCGAATAACTCTTCTAAAAAACGATTTTCGTTCTCTTTGATGTACGAATTTGTAATGTTCATAATATTATTAATTTAATGTTTATATTCTTTATTCAAGACGCATCAATGTTTGTTGATTTTATAGGAATCATTGATACGTCTCTACAATTCTTCATTGTTAATTGTCAATTGTTAATTGTCAATTGTATTTCTTTTCCATCGAAGACGGCATAGGTAAAATCTCTTATCCAGTTGCCTACGACTGTTACAACGGCGTTGCTTACTTTATATTGCATTGGTTTATGCTGATGTCCGAAGATAAAATAATCTATATCGGGATTTTCTTTGATGCATTCCTGCGCGTATTTATATAGTCGTGTTTCTTCTACGACAGAATAATAATTGCTTTCTGCTTCTTTCTTTAATTTCTTGACTCTGTGGTTATGCGACCATCTTAAAGCGAGTCCTATTCCGACATCGGGGTGAAGCCATCTGAACAGAAATTGGTTGAACTTACATTCAAAGACCTTCTTCAAGAATTTGTAGCCTTTGTCACCAGGACCTCTGCCGTCGCCATGTACAAGAAGGAATTTCTTATCCTTCAATGTCATTATCATTGGTTCTCGATGTACTTGTATCCCTATTTCCTTTTGAAGATAGTCGAAAGTCCAGAGGTCGTGGTTCCCGGCAAAAAGATGCACAGGTATTCCGGCATCGGTGAATTGAGTGAGTTTGCCGAGAAGCCTTACGTAGCCGCGAGGTACTACTGTCTTATACTCAAACCAAAAGTCGAAGAGATCGCCCATGAGGAAGAGCGCCTCTGTCTCGTCTTTTATGGTATCTAAAAAATCTATGAGTCTTAATTCTCTTTTGTGAGAGTCTTCAAGAGTGGGAACTCCGAGATGGAAGTCAGTGATGAAATAAATCTTTTTCTCGCTCATTTCTAAATTAAAATTAACACATCACTGTGAGTGATTATTAACATATCTTAAAATCTCGTCGTCGAAATTGTTGTTCTCTTCTTTATGGAATTTGATTTTGATTGGTATCGTATAGATAGGTATGTTGTCAAACTTATTGATATAAGATGAATTAACAAGTCTCATCGCGTCTTTCTCTGTCGTGATGATAACTTTATTCTTACCGATAAGACTATTATATTTTTCAATAATCATATCAATATCTTTTTCTGTAAAGTTATGATGATCATTGAATTTTATCTTAGAAATAGTGTTATATCTTCTTTTTATATAATCTTCTAAAGAATAAGTGTTGGCTATTCCGCATAGTAGCAACACTGTTTTAGCTTCTTTGATATTGTTACTGAAGCTGCATTTTGATAAAGGTTTAAACTCTTGATATTCAATGTAGGAATAGAATAGCTTTTGATGGGGGAGAGGCTTTAACGACTCTTCCACATCTTTTTTATAGTAAGGCGTAAGTACTTCTGGAGATTTTGTCACGACTATTATGTCGGCTCTTTTTGCTGCAGCCTTGATGTCTCTGAGTCCTCCCGCTGGAATGAGATGGTTTTTGCTGTAAAGATAATAATAGTCAGTGAGTAAGATGTTTAATCCTGGTCTTATCTTTCTATGCTGATAGGCGTCGTCGAGAAGAACTATCTGCGGGGGAGTCTCTTCTTGAAGCAGACGCTCCATTCCATCACAACGATCTTCATCGACAGCGACAGTGATGTCACTGAATTTCTTGAAATATTGTAGAGGCTCGTCACCGATGTCTTCATGTGTATGTGATGAGTTGGCGACTAAGAAACCTTCTGTTTTACGACCGTAGCCTCGACTTAAAACAGCAATGTTATATTTATCAGACAATAGTCGCACTAAATATTCAATGTGAGGTGTCTTTCCTGTTCCTCCTAAATTTAAGTTACCGACACAAATATTGGGAATGTCGTAACTCTTTGATTTTAAGATACCCCAATCAAATAACTTATGTCTTATAGATAAGACAAAGGAATATATTAACGATATGGGTAATAATAGTTTCCTCATGATTGAAATCTGCACAACAAATGTACGATTATTTTTTTTCTAAAACAAGTTAATAATCAATAAAAAAATGTATCTTAGCAAAAAAAATAAAAATGCTTAAAGTTTCAGAAATATTGAGTTGTATAACAGAGGAAGCTCCTTTGTGTTGGCAGGAGTCGTACGATAATTCTGGTCTTCTCATTGGCGATTCTAACGCTTTGGTTGATAAAGTCTTGCTATCGTTAGACGTTACTGAAGAAGTTATTGACGAGGCGATCGATAATTCATTTCACATGATAATTAGTCATCATCCTTTGATTTTTAAGGGTGTGAAAAATATTCTTGCCGACGACGCTACAGGAAAGATGATAATGAAAGCTATAAAACACGATATTTCTATCGCAGCAATGCACACCAATATCGATAATAGCTTTTATGGTGTAAATCGTGTCTTGGCAGAGAAACTCGGTTTGAGGGATTTGAATATATTGCATCTCAACAACTCAGCGACTTGGCGACTCGATGACTCGGCGACTCAAATAGGCAGCGGAATGATAGGTGTGTTGGAGAATGAAATGTCGGAGTTGGATTTCTTAAAAATGATTAAGGAAAAATTAAATGTTCCATCAATACGTCATTCAAAATTGTTAAACAAAAATATAAGAAAAGTAGCGATTTGTGGAGGCTCTGGTTCCTTCTTGATTAATGATGCAAAACGTTGTGCAGCTGATGTTTATTTGACAGCTGATTTAAAATATCATGACTTTTTTGAAGCTGATAATGAGATACTTATCGTCGATGCAGGACATTTTGAAACTGAACAGTTCACAAAACAATTATTTGCTGATATTATTCTCAAAAAAAATCCTAAATTTGCAGTTCAAATTTCGAGTGTGAAAACTAACTCGGTTCATTATTTTGTATGATAATTAAATTTTAAATATATGGAAGAAAATAAAGTAAAACTAAACGAAGCTGAAGAACAAGTAGAAATCACTGTTGAAAGAAAACTTATCGAATTATATACTTTACAACAGATTGATTCAAAGATAGATAAGATCCGTATCATACGTGGTGAGTTGCCGTTAGAGGTTCAAGATTTGGAAGATGACATCGCTGGTATGGAGACTCGTATCGCCAAATATAATGAAGAGTTAGAGAAATTTGCAAAAGACATCGTTGCTTATAAAACCAAAATAAAAGAAGCTACTGCTCTTATCAAAAAATATGAAGAACAACAAAATAACGTTCGTAACAATCGTGAATACGAATCATTGACAAAAGAAATAGAATATCAATCATTGGATATTCAACTTTGTGAGAAACGTATCAACGAGTGTACAAAGAAATCAGAGATGTTGAAAGTGTCGTTGGCAGATACTAACAGCCGCTTGGAAGAACGTAAAAACGATTTAGAACTCAAGAAGTCGGAGTTGTCGTCAATAGTTGAAGAGACTGAAAAAGAAGAAGAAGAATTGATGGCTCGTTCTAAAGAGAGTGAGCAACTTATTGAGGAACGCTTACTTACAGCTTATAAGCGTATCAGAAAAAATGCTCGCAATGGTTTGGCTGTTGTTCAGATAGAACGTGATGCTTGCGGTGGATGCTTCAATAAGATTCCTCCACAACATCAACTCGACATTTGTATGCACAAGAAAATCATCGTTTGTGAATACTGCGGACGTATCTTAGTTGACCAAGAAATCGTTGATTTATACAAGAATGATGAGGTTAAATGATAGGATAGATTTACAAAAAAAAGAAGGAGGTTGTCTGATGGCAGCCTCCTTTCTTTTTTAATATAACCTAAGTTTTAAAGACACCACTATGTTGTGGAAGTCATTTCTTTCTATTACGTTATTATCGGGTAGTTCGGTGTAATAGTTGGTATATTGTGAGTATAAGTTATATTGATGTTTTTGTGTGGCGAACACATAAGCAATGTCTATAGTTAAGAGACGTTGTGTGTAGCCGATACCACAAGATAAGGCGTTTCTGCAATAGTCGTTTTCTTTTATTCCGTAGGGGCTTCCATAGAGAGAGTATCCACCTCTGAAGCACATGTTTTTATAACGCCATTCGGTACCTAATCTCAGGTTCATAGTAGGTTTGAAGGTCTCAGATATAATGTCGTTGTAATCGTTATAGTCGTAGTCGTATGACGATAATCTCATGGTTCCATAGTCAACGTATTCGCAGTCGGCTGTTATCATCCCGAAGTTGCCAAATATGAAAGCAGCGCTGGCATTGGCTCTCATAGGTGTCATCATGGAGTAATGGAAGTATTGTGTCTCGGCGAAATATTGATAATCGATACCTTCTATGTGAGACAATGTCTGCGTTTTCCATGTGTCGGTGAGTTCGTAGGCTGTTGGAGTGTGGAAGGCTGCGCCTAAGCGTAACCATTTAGCAGGGAAGGCGATAAGTCCGATCTTTCCATTGACGCCCCATCCTGTGGTAGATAATGTCTCTTCCTGTAGCCACGACTCGGCTCTGTTGTTATAAGTCCAATCTTCTTTATACTCGGTGTATCTTCTGCTATATACATAAGGCAAATTGATAGAGACACCGAAGAATATCTTGTCGTTGAAATTTATGCTTGTTGATATTGTCCATTCGTTGGTGCCTCCCCATGAGTTGACACCTTTCTGTTGTCTTATAGTGCCTAACGGTATAGGAGTATAAAGTCCGTCTTGTTCAAAGTTGATGATATATGTCTGCCATAAAGGATAGATGTAACTTGGAGAATATAGTCTTAGATCCTCATCGTTTGTAATGCCGTTATCCATAATCTCAAGGAAATACGCATCAACCAATGATGTGTTGTCGTTATAACCATCGATATAGATACTGTTATTATAATTGTTGGTCCTGTTCATACCGACAGCCCAGGTGATGATGTTTTCTCCTGTTTCGTTGATACCAACATAACCGAAGTTGTTGACGGATAGTTTAGCTTTGCTGTCGATGGCCTCGTTGCAGTTGAGTTGGCTTTTGGTGTAAGATGTTATTATTGAAGGTGTGAATGTGAATGTTGGTTTTCGGAATAGTCCCAATCCAGCAGGGTTGATGCTTAAGGCTGAGAAGTCTTGTCCTACTGCTCCCATAGCGTTACCCATCGCCATACTCTTAGCGGTGCCTTGATAGTATGATGTTGAGATATTATAAATATCATACAGACTCTGGCTGTTGCTGCAGAATGGCAGTATTGCTAATAATATTAAAAATAACTTTCTCATGACATATGATTTTTATCTTCTTCCACCAGATCTTCCTCCTCCGCTGCTGCTTCTGCTGCCAGCTCCTGAGCTGTAGCCGCTACTTCTCGATGAGCTGCTACTTGGACGGCTGATGCTTGAGCTGCTTCTTGAAGGACTTGTGCTACTTGACCTGTTGATACTTGTATTGTTGTTTCTCGCACTCGTTGATGAACTCCTGTTAGAAGAGCTGTTGTTAGGTCTTACATATTCAGAGCTGGATCGAGCCTGACGGTTGCTGTTAGCTGGTGTGTATGATTTGCGCTCTGATGATGATGGTCTCGAGACGCTGCTGCTGTTAGGTCGTGAAGTGGAGCTTGGTCTTGAGACGCTACTCGGTCTTGTGTTGCTTCCAGATGGTCTTACTCCACTGCTGGAAGGTCTGCCTATATTTCTGTCGTTGGTGACGATGCCCGCCGATGAAGGTCTCCTTCCTGTGTTTGCTACGTGTAATCCGCCTACGCCATTAGGTCTTGGACCATTACTTGGTTTGTATTGAGGTGGGTAATAAGGAGGATAATAAATATGATGATAATAAGGATAGTAGTAGCCATAATAAGGATAATAGTGATGATAGTAGAATGGATCCCACCACATGTTATAATACCAATTGTAATATGATGAGTAATAAGGATAACCCCAGCCGATACCTGTGTATAATCCGTAAGGATAACCTATTCCAAAGTAGAAGTTGGTATTGCCTCCACCGTAAAATCCTTCGTCTTCCTCCTCATCATAATAACTTGTTGAGGAATTAGATTGAGTGCCAAACTTCCTGATAAGTGTGGCGTAGTCTTCGTCGTAATAAGTCTCTGTTGTGGTATAAACGACACCGTTAGTGTCGGTGACGGTTTCTGTTCTTTCATATAAAGGGTCAGCCTTTGGTTCTTGTGATGAGTCTTTAGAATAATATGCTTGATAATCGTACTGAGAGTTGTTGCTTATCTTAGATGTGGTGAATGTGCCATCTGTTGAGACAACCAACTCTTTTTTCGACTTGTCATTGTCGTCGTATGGAGAATAATACGCATCGTCTTTGATGACATTGTTGCTTGTGGCACATGACGTTAATATTGATAGTCCTGCGATGAGTGGAAAAAATAAATGTTTCATTTTTATACTCTTTTTAAGTTATAATTACATGCAAAAATTTCTTATTTTTGCGCTTCGGAAAAAATACAAATACTATACCAAAATAACGATGGCAAAAGAATTAACATCTCGTCAAGAAAATTATTCCCAGTGGTATAATGATCTTGTTACAAAGGCTGATTTGGCAGAGAACTCTGCCGTTAGAGGTTGTATGGTTATCAAACCTTATGGATATGCGATATGGGAGTTTATGCGTGACGCTCTCGATAAAATGTTTAAGGATACAGGTCACGTCAACGCTTATTTCCCTCTCTTTATTCCAAAGAGTTTCTTCAGCAAGGAAGCAAGTCATGTTGAAGGCTTCGCTAAAGAGTGTGCTGTTGTGACTCATTATCGTCTTAAAAATAATCCTAACGGTTCAGGTGTCGTTGTCGATCCTGAAGCGAAATTAGAGGAAGAACTTATAGTACGTCCTACTTCGGAGACTATCATTTGGGATACTTATCGTAATTGGATTAAGAGTTATCGCGACCTTCCTATCTTGGTCAATCAATGGGCTAATGTGGTTCGTTGGGAGATGCGTACTCGCTTGTTCCTCCGCACTGCTGAGTTCTTGTGGCAAGAAGGTCACACTGCTCACGCCACCCGCGAAGAGGCTATGGCTGAAGCTCGTAAGATGCTCGATGTTTATGCTGAGTTTGCCGAGAAATATATGGCACTTCCTGTTATCCGTGGTATCAAATCGGCTAACGAACGTTTCGCTGGCGCTGAAGAGACATTCTGTATCGAGGCGATGATGCAAGATGGTAAGGCTTTGCAGGCTGGTACCTCTCACTTCCTCGCACAGAACTTCGCTAAGGCTTTCGATGTTAAGTTCTTGAATAAAGAGAATAAGTTGGAGTATGTGTGGGCTACTTCATGGGGCGTCTCTACTCGTCTCATGGGCGCTCTCATTATGTCGCATTCCGATGATAACGGTCTCGTACTTCCTCCTAAAATAGCCCCTATTGAAGTTGTTATCGTCCCTATCTATAAGACTGATGAACAAAGAGAGACAGTCATTAACTATTGTTCAGATATTAAGAAACGTCTTGAAGCAAGAAGAATGCGCGTGAAGTTCGACGACCGCGACACTCAAAAGCCAGGCTTTAAATTCGCTGAGTGGGAACTCAAGGGCGTGCCTGTACGTATAGCAGCAGGTCCTCGCGACGTGGAAAATAACTCCGTTGAACTCGCTCGCCGCGATACCCTCGAAAAAACAACTACAACTATCGATAATATAGAAGATTATATCGCAAATCTCCTCGAAGAGATCCAAAATAATATCTTCCAAAAAGCTCTCAATTTCCGCGAGTCAAGAACTGTCAAAGTCGATACTTGGGAAGAGTTTAAAGAACAGATAGAAAATAGTATGTTCGTCTATGCTCATTGGGATGGTACTCCTGAGACTGAACAGAAGATTAAAGAAGAGACAAAAGCTACAATACGCTGCATTCCTTTAGATGACGATCTTGAAGACGGTAAATGTATCTATTCAGGACAGCCTTCAAAACGTAGAGTGATATTCGCAAGAGCGTATTAATGTTTGTAATGAACAATGTACAATGAACAATGAACAATGATGGAATAATTATTAATTGTTAACGATTAACTATTAATTAATTATCAATTGAGATGAGTTTGCCAAGGGCATCTGGAGATATGTTTGATTTAATCTCTGGTTGCCCTTTGTAATATATATCGCCTAAATCATAAATATTGGCGTTTAACATTTTGCTGCAATTGACGTATATGTCATTGCTTCCGTATGAATAAATGTCAGCTTTTTTTGTTGGAAGTCCTAAAATGTCGATAGGTCCAAGTCCTATCTGATATATGTAGATATAATCTGCTGTGCCTTCCATCTTAATTTCGTTGGTGCCATCGTGAGCTTTGACATAAATATTATCGCTGTTTATCTTTAAGTCGATATTGCCTGAGCCATTCTCAATATTTAAGTCAAAACGTGAGAGCGTGTCGTTGCCGATGTATGTGTCTGATGTTAAGTCTCCTACCGACTCATATATGATGGATTTTATCCCCGACTTGTAATAAATCTTGGCTTCAAGAGGACAGTCGTAGCTTCGCAACCAATTGCATATATTGTCATTTCTTAACAATAGCATCTCACCATTGCTTTCGCTGATGATGTTGGGCATGAGGTTTTCTCCTGTAGTGATTTCTATTTTATATGTGTCGGAACAAATGAGAGTGACATCAATATTATCATATAAATATAAGGTGTCGAAAGCCGAAATCTCTCTTGTCTCCGTCACGACTTTCCCGTTTGTCAGTGGCGACTTTTTACATGAAGATACAGATATTAACAATGATAATAATGTAAGTACAAATATAATCTTCTTTCTCATAATATTATAATCTTATTCCTAATCCGAAACCAATGAAATCTGCTACGCCGAAGTGAGTGTTGAGTGCTATCTTGCCATAGATGTGTTCTCCAAAATTAAATTTAGCTCCCAATTTCTGATACCATCGCCCATATCGCATGTCGCGTCCCCATGGGTGATAACCGAAGTTGATAAGAAATGATGTTTCTCCCATCAAGAGTTCATAAGCTATGCTAACACCAGGTTTCAGCAGTTGAGCGAAAGTATAATTGTTGGCGTTCTCGTCATGATAGAAATTCTTTAACGTTATCTTGTCGGTGGCGTCAGACACTAAGTCTAAACCGATACCGATTTTGCTTAGGTTGGTGATTCTGTCCAAAATGTAAATCTCCAAGTTATATACGCTGAAGTCTTCTTTCTGCCCGTATTCAATTCTTTTAATGCCATACGATAATCCGAGATAAAACTCTGGTTTTAACCTTCTGTACTCACAGTTGCATATCTTCTGGTGATGAATATATTCTTCTTGATCTTTGATAAAGTATGATGCGCTGAGACCTGCGTTTATTATGTTAAGCCCGTTGTTAGGCTTGCTTGAACATCCATTGGAGAAATGTGTGAGACCAGCAAAGGCTGATAGTTTGAGATGCTCCGATATTTGTCTCTTATATTCAAATGTGAGGCTTATCGCGGCGTTGACATGTGAGCCGATAGATGTGTTGTGAAAGTTCTCCTTAGGATGAAAAATCTCTGTGACATATCCGACACCGACACCAAACCTGAAGCCAAAAGTGTTGATCTTACTTTTGTTGAAAGGATAACTTATGAATGGATAAATGGCGTATGCGTTGCCGATAACCTCATTGTTGCCAAGACTCGAATAGAAAGCGGTCACGCCGACAGTAGGATAGTTGAAATATGACTGCCACATCTTCTTGCCATAAGTCTGTTTCTGCAATGAAAGCTCAAACATCGGGAAATGCTTAGGGTATCTCGCCATCTCAAAATGATGGTGTATGAAAAAACCATAGTTGATGCGCAAATCGACTTCAGTGTTTTTCATCAGTGAATCAACAGAAAACGACTTCTTCGTGCCATCGTTGTTTTCAACGGCAGATGCTTCAGAATGAATGAGGCTCAAAATTAAGATGAAGCATAAAATGATAAAAAAATGATTGTTGTTTTTCATATCGCAAAGTTAATAAAAAAAAGAAGATTTTATGGTCATAGAAACTGAAAAAATTAAATATGTTGACTCGTTGACTCGTTGACTTTTTTCTATCTTTGCAAAAAAAAATATATGGATAACAATATAGATACCAATAGTCAGCAGCCAATAGCTAATAGCCAAAGTTCAACACAATCTTTTCAGCGTTTATTGGATATTATGGATCGTCTTAGAAAAGAATGTCCGTGGGATAAGAAACAGACTATAGAGAGTCTGCGTCATCTAACGATAGAAGAGGTGTTTGAGTTGAGTCAGGCTATTGTTGATGAAGATTATCAAGATGTTAAAAAAGAACTTGGTGATATTATCATGCACATAGTGTTTTATTCTCGCATTGCTGAAGACAGAAATTTATTCACTATAGATGATGTCATTAATGGAATTTGTGAGAAGTTGATAATACGTCATCCACATGTATTTGGCGACACTTCGGTGAAAAGTGCTGAGGAGGTAGCCGACAATTGGGAGAAGATAAAACTCACAAAAGAGCATAACAGAAGTGTTCTTGGTGGGGTACCCAACGCGTTGCCAGAGCTTGTGAAGGCTTATCGTATGCAGGAGAAGGCTGCAGGAGTAGGCTTTGACTGGGAGAATAAAGAACAGGTATGGGAAAAAGTGGAGGAGGAGATAAGAGAACTTAAAGCAGAAGTAGGTGTTTGGGAGCAGGAGACGGGAAATTGTAATAAGGAACGTGTTACGGAGGAGTTTGGTGACTTGATGTTTGCTCTTGTCAATTATTCACGTTTTATAAAGGTTAACCCGATGGACGCTCTTGAAGTGGCTAATAAAAAATTTAGAAAACGTTTTAATTATATTGAGGATAAGGCTCGTGAAATGGGGAAGTCTCTTGTTGATATGAGCTTAGACGAAATGAATGAATTGTGGAATGTATCTAAAATCAAATGATTTATTTAAGGAGACCTGTCCAGAGAAAATATATGACAGGATTCCGCGTCCTATTATCATTGCAGATCAATTGTTGACGCCTGATAATATGGGTTCTATGATTAGGTTGGCTGACAATATAGGGGCTTCGGAGATGTGTTTCCTCGGCATTGCTCCAACACATAGTCTCTCAAAGGTTAGGAAAGCCGCTGCGAGTAGTAAAGATAATATCAAATGGTATTACACCGAGGAAAACGATCTGAGAAAGATTGTCGGTGACAAGACTATTGTAGCTATCGAGACGAGTGACGATGCCGAGTGTATCTACGACAGTGAACTTCCGAACGACATAGCTTTTGTCGTAGGTAACGAAAGCAGAGGTATAAGAGAAGAGATATTGTGTCAATGTGATAAAATAGTATATATCCCCGTGCCAGGACCAACACGTTCTCTGAATGTAAGCCACGCTGCTGCAGTAGCTCTTTTTGAATGGCAGCGACAGATGATAGTTGGTGGTTAATAGTTAACAATTAATAGCTAACAGTTAATTTTCTCCTATTGTAGTAGTCTGTCTTTTTATTTCTTTTTGACATAAGAATTATATCAAAAATTGTTTTATATTTGCAGACATCAGAACGTTAGGGCGAGAAATTTGAATATGATAATTCATTTTGGGTATATGATTACATTTGATGAAATGATACAAATGATTTATGAGAAGATTAAATCATTTGTAATCAGCATTTTACCCCCCCCTATGCGGAGTTTAGCGTCGGCTTAGATTTTTTAAAAGATATTGATATAGATTAAGACATGCACCTTATTTATTAAAGGTGTGTGTCTTTTTTTTTGTTTGTGTGATAAAAAAATGAATATTATGAAAAAGAGTCTGTTAGTATTGTTATTGTTGTTTCCTTTGTTGTCGTTTTCGCAAAGAGATTTCAAGCTTGTAGATCAAAGTCAGAGTCAGAGACCGAGTTGGCTCACAAGTGGTAATAATAGAGATGCGTTTATGGTGCAAGCCAACAGAATGGCGAGCTTGCAAGATGCCCAAGATGCAGCGATGGCATCTCTTCTTGAAAATATAGCCTCGTCGGTTGCAGTGAATGTGTCGGGCGAGACAGTGCAAGATGTGGATTGGACGATAGCAGGCAACAATGACGCTTATAACGAGAAGATACAGAAGACAACGGTGACGGAGATAGCCGATATGCCAGCATTACAAGGCATCAGCATCTCAAAGGCACAGATTTATTGGGAGAAATATCATAACAAAAAGACAAAGGAGACATACTACGACTACTATATGTTATATCCTTTTTCTTCGTATGATTTAGATAAATTGATAAATGAATATAACGAATATCTGGCTTCTCTTCAATATCCAGCGGAATGGAAGAGATATACCACAGACGCATATCTGTATGACATACAAGGAGAGAAGAAGAACTCATATATGTCGGAGAGTGAGCAGACCAACAGGCTTCTCGATATAGCAAGAGCTAATATAGCGAAGCAGATACAAGTTAAGATAGAGGATAATGCCTCGTCGGCAAGGGTACATTCAGTGCCGGAAGTCGATGTCACCATGATGGAGACGAAATCTCATTTCAACTCAAAGTCGAATAAAATATTTGTCATAGCATTCATTAACAAGACGGAGGCTCATCGTTTTTATAAGAGACAGGCAGACGTGATTTTTAATAACGTTGAGAAGCATATCACGATAACAGAAACATATGTTGAGACAGGCTTCATGTCGAAGGCAAAGGAAGAGATTAAGAAGGCGGAGACTGAGTTTAAGAAACTCGAGCAGCCGATATTTTTCCTGACGGTCTTCGACTGCCCAGATTATGAGCTTCAGGAGATATTGCAAAGATACAGAGAGTTGGAACAGACAGTGAAGAGAAAGATTTCAGAGATGGAATATGGCACGAGCATCTATGTAGAATGTGTGGCCGATATGTTTGGACAGAGCTATTTCAATCTTCAGAAAGAGTTGAAATCCAAGCTGTCGGAGGATGGCTGTAACTTTGTCGATGACAAGGCTTCGGCAGATTGGGCTATAACCATCAAGGCAAGCAGCCGTCAGTATAACACTATGGATTTTGGCAGCAGCGTAAACCATTTCTCATATGTTGATGCAGAGATAGCTGTGGAGAAAGTTGTTACTAACCAAAGAATTTATGAAGATATGCTCACAGAGAAGGGCGGTCATACACACAACTTCACCGAAGCGGCAAGAGATGCCTACAAGAAACTGACACCAAAGATTATTGAATTAGTTATAGAAAATTTAAAATAGAAGAACGATGAAAAAGATTTTATTAATGTTAGCGATGATGATGGTTTCATTGTCGTTAGTTTCTCAAGATGTGAAAAAAGTGGCTATTTTGGAGACCGTAGATAAAGATGGAAGTGTCTCTTATGGTCATAAGTTAATGTTGCGTTCAAATCTTGCTAAGGCGATTACCAATACAGAAGGTTATGAGGCATATGATAGAACTGATATGGACCAGATCGTATCAGAGCAGAACTTCCAACGTACAGGTATGGTTAGTGACGATCAAATTAAACAAATTGGTATCATGACAGGTGCTGCATATGTTCTTATTGCAGAAGCTGCGAAGGTTGATGATGATAACCTTTTTGTTACAGCAAAGATTGTTAATGTAGAGTCGGCTAAAACAGAACGTACTGATAATGCTTTGATGTCAATGAAAGCAAGTGACATTCAACATGGATGTGAATCAATGGCGTATAAGTTATTAGGAGTGACACCTAAGCCTGCACCAATACAAAATGAGACAAAAGAAGTTTTGAAGACAGAAATATCTCAGAAAGAGGTTGATGAAAAACCTAAAGTAGATGTTGGAGCAGTGCCGGCAGTAAATTACGATTATATGATAGGAGAGCTTAAAACCTTTTCAGATGGAACGTCAGGTATAGTCTTTTATGTGGATAATGATGGACACGGCTTGGTTGTGTCGTTGCAGGAATTTGAAGCACAATGGTCGAGGAAAATTATGGATGTTATTTCCATTGATAATGAGAGATCTTGTAATAAAGTTGACTTTGTTGGCAAGAGAAATACTAATATTATGATTGCTCAACTTGGTGAAAATGCTGTAGCAGCATCAAGATGTCAACAACAAGGATTAGGATGGTATATGCCATCTTCTGGTGAACTATATCACCTTATTAAAATAGCTAATAATGCTGAGGGCGAAGATGGTCCTATTAGTAAGGCGTTAAAGCAGAATGGAGGCAAAGTGATAGATGGCTGGTATTGGTCAAGTAGTGAAAATGATGATGATGAGGCTTTTAATATCAGTGATTCTGGTTCTTGTCATACAGAAGATAAAATAGAAAAAGTCGCAGTTAGAGCTATTAGGGCATTCTAATTATTTTATCGTTTCTTATTCTCTATGAATATAACATAAGTCACAGTTGAGATATTGATAACTATATAACAGATCTATTATTATGATTATATATTTAGAAAGTAAATTATCTTTAGAAGAAATTCGTAGTATTCTCTTTGAAGGTGCTATTTTAAAGTTATCAGACAAGGCAAAGGATAATATTAACAGAAGTTATGAGTTTTTAAAATCTTTCTCGTCAGATAAAGTAATTTACGGAATTAATACTGGGTTTGGTCCAATGGCTCAGTATCGCGTTGATGATAGGTTCTTGAAAGAGTTGCAATATAATATTATCCGTAGTCACTCAACGGGTGCAGGTAAACCTTTAGATGATATTTTTGTAAAAGCAGCTATGATAGCGAGGGTTGGTACTCTTGTGCAAGGATATTCAGGAGTTCACTTGTCTGTTGCTGAATTAATAGTAGAATTTATCAACAGAGGAATATATCCGATGATACCAAGTCATGGTAGCGTGGGCGCAAGTGGCGACTTAGTACAGTTAGCTCATATTGCTCTGACGCTCATAGGTGAAGGCGAAGTTCATTACAAAGGCGAATGGAGAAGTACTGCAGATGTCATGAAAGAAAATAATTTGAAACCAATACAAATATATATAAGGGAAGGGCTCTGTATTACCAACGGAACATCTATGATGTCAGGAATAGCAGCAGTAAATCTTATACACTCACAAAAATTATTCAATCACAGTATAATGGCATCAGCTCTGGTAAATGAGATTGCTTCTTCCTACGATGATTTTCTTACTCACGAACTCAATGCATCCAAACATCATGAAGGTCAGATATTGGTAGCTCAGAAGATGAGAGATATTTTAGAAGGAAGCCAATGTACATTGTGTAGAGCAAAAGAACTTTACGATAACTCTCATTCTAACACCACTACATTCGGACATAAACTTCAGCCTTATTATTCATTACGTTGTGTTCCTCAAATTTTGGGGCCTATATACGAAGAGATTAATAATGCTATCAGGATTGTAGAAAATGAGTATGCTTCTGCTTGTGATAATCCCATAGTGGATTATAGAACGCAAAACGTTTATCATGGAGGTAATTTCCATGGCGATTATATCTCTTATGAGATGGATAAACTAAAAATCGGCATCACAAAAATGACTATGCTCGCAGAACGTCAATTAAATTATCTATGTCATGATAGGATAAACGGTATATTACCTCCATTTGTAAACTTAGGAATATTAGGATTGAATTATGGTGTTCAAGCTTGCCAATTTACAGCAACATCAACAACAGCGGAGTCACAGACATTGTCAATGCCTAATTCAATACACTCTATACCAAATAATAATGATAATCAAGATATTGTTAGTATGGGAACTAATTCAGCAGAACTTACTAATATGGTCATTGAAAACGCTTATCAGGTACTTGCAATACATTTTATGACGATAATACAAGCTGTTGATTGCTTGAAGATACAAGATAAATTGGCGCCAGCAACAAGAAAAGTCTATGAAGAACTACGTTCAATAGTGCCTGTTTTTGTTGAAGATAGCATTAAATATAAGGATATAGAAAATATTATTTCTTACTTAAAAAATTGAAGATGAGATACGCATTAGTAACGGGTGGTTCAAGGGGAATTGGTAAAGCTGTTTGTATTGCTTTGGCAGAAGAAGGTTATTCTGTAATTATTAATTACGTTTCAAATCAATCGTCAGCTCAAGAGGTTAAAGAAATTATCGAAAGTAAAGGACAGAATGCTGAATTGTTGCAATTTAATGTCAGCGATGCTAAGTCTGTAGAAGAGTCCTTAAATCTATGGCATGAAACTCATCCAGATGAATATATCTCTGTTTTGGTAAATAATGCAGGAATAAGAATGGATAATGTTCTTGTCTTCATGCAAGACCAGCAATGGAATGATGTCATCAATACAACACTGGGAGGTTTCTATAACGTGACAAAATATTTAGTCAAATATATGATGACGAAACGTTATGGTAGAATCATTAATATGGCTTCTTTGTCTGGATTGAAAGGTTTGCCAGGACAAACTAATTATTCGGCTGCGAAGGCTGCCCTCATCGGAGCTACTAAGGCTTTGGCACAAGAAGTTGCTCCGAGAAAAGTCACTGTCAATGCCATCGCTCCAGGTTTCATTGCCAGCGATATGACCAAAGACCTTGACGAGAAATCTCTTAAGTCGATGATACCTGTAGGTCGTTTCGGACAACCAGAGGAAGTGGCTGCTGTGGTAGCTTTCCTCGCGTCAGAGAAAGCTTCATATATAACAGGACAAGTAATATCAGTTAACGGAGGTTTATATACATAATATGAAAAGAGTAGTAGTGACAGGCATGGGAATATACTCGTGTATTGGTAAAAATAAAGTGGAAGTCTGCGAATCATTACGTATGGGTCGTTCTGGTATCGGGATTGACCCATTGAGAATAGATTATGGTTATCGTTCTCCATTAACAGGAGTTGTCGAGCCTCCAAAATTGAAAGGCATTCTTGACAGAAAGTCGAGAATGTATCTTGCAGAACAAGGAGAATACGCATATGTAGCAACTCTTGAAGCATTTAAAGATGCAAGAATTGATGAAAGCTATCTTGAGAATAATGAGGTGGGAATACTTTATGGTAATGACTCTTCTGCAAAAGCTGTAGTACAATCACACGAGTTAATAGTTGAGAAAAAAGATACTACCTTGGTGGGTTCTTCAGCAATCTTCCAATCCATGAATTCTACTGTAAGTATGAATCTCGCGACAATTTTTAAGTTAAAAGGTGTTAACATGACAATCAGCGCTGCTTGTGCTAGTGGATCTCATGCGATAGGATTAGGTACTATGATGATCCGTAATGGATTACAGGATATGGTATTATGTGGTGGAGCTCAAGAAACTAATTATCTATCTATGGGTAGTTTCGATGGTCTCAGTGCATTCTCAGCAGGAATTGATAAACCTACAGAGGCTTCTCGACCATTCGATAAAGATAGAGACGGACTCGTGCCAAGTGGTGGCGCCGCGAGTTTAATACTTGAAGAATACGAGCATGCTGTGGCTCGCGGCGCAACAATATATGCCGAAATAATTGGTTACGGATTCTCATCAAACGGTGGAAATATATCGCAGCCAAGCGATGAGGGTTGTTGTCGTGCAATAATACGTGCTCTTAGTGAAGCTAGACTCGAACCAAAGGACATCGATTACGTTAATGCTCATGCAACCTCAACACCTCAGGGCGATTATCAAGAAGCTAAGGCTCTCGCTAAACTTTTCGCAGAATATGAAACACCTGTGTCCTCAACAAAATCAATGACAGGTCATGAGTGTTGGATGGCTGGTGCAAGCGAAGCAGTTTATTCTATCCTAATGATGAAGAACTCATTCATAGCTCCTAATATTAACTTTAAAGAAGGTGATGAATATTCTAAATTATTGAATATTATACCAAAAACTGTAGAAAAGAAACTAAATGTTGTGTTGTCTAATTCTTTTGGATTTGGAGGAACAAATAGTGCATTAATCATTAAAAATATATAGAGATATGACAAGAATAGAAATTGAAGAAAAAGTAAATAATTTTTTAATAGAGGAGATTGAGTTGGAAGAAGATGCCCTCGAAAGAAATGCCCTCTTGACCAAAGATTTGGGGATTGATAGTCTTGACTTCGTTGATATTGTAGTTATAGTGGAACGTACTTTTGGATATAAAATTAAACCAGAAGAGATGAAAGACGTTAGAACGTTAAATGATTTTTATGATTATATAGAAGCAAAGGTAAATAATTGATATATATGAAAATGTTTCCTGCTTTAGAAAAGAGATATTGTAAAGAGAACATGTCTGCTCTTGAGGCTCAACGTCTTGCTCATGAGATTTCATTTGGCCCTATAGTGTTTCAAGTTTCTCGTTTGATGGTGAAATTTGGTATCTTACAAATGCTTTTAGATAGCAAAGATGGACTCACTATGGACGAAGTGGTAGCTAAAACAAATCTATCGAAATATGCTGTTAAAGTGATGTTAGAGGCTTCATTGTCAATAGGTACAATACTTTATGAAAACGAGAGATTTATTGCGTCAAAAGCAGGTTGGTTCCTGCAGAACGATCCTTTGGTAAGAGTTGATATGGACTTTAATCACGATGTCAACTATTTGGGTTGGTTTAACCTTGAAGAAGCCTTGTTAAACGGTAAACCAGAAGGTCTCAAAGTATTCGGTTCATGGCCAACAATTTATGAAGGACTTTCTAAATTGCCAGAGCAGGTACAGAAAAGTTGGTTCGGCTTTGATCACTATTATTCCGATAATTCCTTTAAAGAGGCTTTGGAAATAGTATTCAGCAATAATACAAGAACTTTACTCGATGTTGGTGGAAATACTGGTAGATTTGCAATGTGTTGTGTATCTTTTAATAAAGATGTTAATGTGACAATTATGGACTTGCCCCAACAGTTAGAAATGATGCGTGAACAAACAGCTAATAAAGAGGGTGCAGAAAGAATACATGCTTATGGAGCAGATCTCTTAGATGAAAATGTCCCTTTTCCAACAGACTTCGATGCTATTTGGATGAGTCAGTTCTTAGACTGCTTCTCTGAAGAACAAGTAGTTAGTATATTGTCAAGGGCTGCTAAATCAATGAAAGAAGAAACTTCATTATATATAATGGAGACTTTATGGGATAGACAACGGTTTGAAACAGCTGCATATTGTCTTACACAAATATCATTGTATTTCACTGCATTAGCTAATGGTAATAGCAAGATGTTTCATTCTGAAGATCTCTTTAGATTATGTGAAAAGGCTGGTTTGAAAATTGACAAAGTTTATGATGGTCTCGGCAAAGGTCACTCATTAATAAAATGTGTGAAATGATGAATATTAAAGATATAGACATATTAACACTTATACCACAGAAAAGACCATTTGTGATGATTGATAGATTGTTGTCTTGTAACGATACTGAAGCGACAACGGATCTAATTATAAAAGAAGATAATCTTTTTTGCAAAGACGGTTTCTTTCTTGAAACAGGAATAATGGAGAATATAGCTCAGACTTGTGCTGCAAGAATCGGTTATATTAATATGTATCAGAAAGATGAAAATATCAAAATTGGAGTCATTGGTTCAATAAAGGATCTAATCATAACGAAGTTACCAAAAGTAGGAAGTCAATTGATAACTAAAATAAAGGTATTGAGCGAGGTGTTTTCTATTACTTTAGTAGAAGCTGAAGTTTATGATAATAAAGAACTCTTAGCAAGATGTGAGATGAAAATTTCATTAACAGATAAGGAAATATAATGATGGAATTGAAGAGTACTACGACATTTAAGGTTAGATTTAATGAAGTCGATTCGATGAATATTACATGGCATGGTCATTATGTAACTTTTTTTGAAGATGCTCGTGAGGCTTTCGGAAAAGAATATAATCTTGATTATATGACAATATTTAGAGAAGGTTATTATGCTCCTTTGGTAGATATTCATGTGGAATATAAAAGTCCTCTCGTTTATGGCGATGAAGCTCGTGCTGAGATAAAATATAAAGATTGTGATGCAGCCAAGATCATCTTTGAATATGAGATATATAACCAGAAAAATAATAAATTGGTAGCAAAAGGTTCTACAACTCAGGTGTTTATGGATAAAGATTATCGCTTGGTATTTTATCCTCCTGAATTTTTTGTCAATTGGAAAATTAGAAACGGATTGAGAGAAGTATGATATTCTGTATAGGAAATAATATAATATCCTCATTAGGATTCTCTACAAAAGAAAACTATGAAGCAGTTCTGAAGGGTCAGATAGGATTGTCGTTACATGAAAACACTTTCGGGATCATAGAACCTTTTTTCGCTTCATTGATCGATGATGAGAGACTTGATAAAGAATTGGTTTTTAATTTCAAAGATGAAGATCTAAGTTCTTTTACCAGATTTGAGAAACTATTGCTTCTTTCTGTTAAAAGAGCTAATGATGAGGCTAAGATCAATCTACATGATAAGAATACATTATTTATATTATCAACTACAAAAGGAAATGTTTCTTATTTGTCGGATGATATGGACGAGAGAGTCTATTTATGGCATTCTGCCAAGAAAATGGTTTCGTTCTTTGGTAATGAGAATGAGCCTCTTGTGATTTCAAACGCTTGTATTTCAGGTGCTGCCGCTCAAATAGAGGCGCTACGTCTCATAGAAAATAACTACTACGATAATTGTGTCGTTGTTGGTGCAGATGTCTTGTCGAAGTTTGTTGTATCTGGTTTTCAGTCCTTTAAAGCATTGTCTCAAGAACAATGTAAACCTTTCGATAAGAACCGTCATGGTTTGAATCTCGGAGAAGCAGCTGCTACTATTATTTATTCTAAAATGGGTAAGAAAGCCAACAATATATCATTAGTGAATGGAGCTATACGTAATGATGCTCGACATATTTCTGCACCTTCGATAGAGGCTGAAGGTCTGTATAATTGTCTCGTAGCCATCACAGAAAATATTGATAAAGACGATATTGCCTTTATCAATGCTCATGGAACTGCAACGATATATAATGACGAGATGGAGGCTTTAGCACTAAATAGAATAGCACTCCAGCATATTCCAACAAATTCATTGAAAGCACATTTCGGTCATACTCTCGGTGCTGCTGCTCTGCTTGAATCAATAATTTCAATGCAGGCTTTAACTGATAGGAAGATATTAAAGAGTACTAACTGTATAGAAGTCGGAGCGAAGCATGATATCAATGTTTCTAAAGAAATCATTAATACAGACAAGAATATGTTTATTAAGATGGTATCAGGTTTCGGCGGTAGCAATGCAGCTCTTCTTTTTAAAATTAATGATACTAATACAGTAAATGAAGAAGTACAATCTGATGACTTAAAAGTAGATCTTGAGGTAATTGTTAAAGGTGTATTGAAAGATAATGTTATATATATCAATGATGTAAAGTATGTCTTGGAAGATGTCCCTGGTAATATATTAGACAATTTTTATAGGAAAGAGCATATTTCATACCCAAAATTTTTCAAGATGGATAATCTTTGTAAAGTAGGTTTTATCGTCTCAGAGCTTATGTTTCGCGAAGTTAGTTTTGATACAGAAATACCTAAGAAAGATATGGCTATAATTCTTTGTAACAGAAGTTCTTCCTCCGATGATGATTTGCTTTATCTTAGGAGTATCAATGATAAAGATAATTATTTCCCAAGTCCATCTGTTTTTGTTTACACTCTACCTAATATAGTTACAGGAGAAATAGCTATAAGAAATAAGATACTTGGTGAGTCATCATTTTATGTTTCAGAAAGACATTCAGAGGAGATGATATTACGTCAGGTTAGAAATGTACTTCAGCCTAAATCAGTAAAATATGTTTTGTTTGGTTGGGTTGAATCGTTAAAGGGAAAATATGAAGTAGAATTAACATTAGTAAAAAAAATATTAACAAAAATTTAAAATAGACTATTATGGAAAACTTAATTAAAGAATTGAAAGAAGAAATCATCAAAACATTGAATTTAGAAGAAATAAAACCAGAAGATATTGATGAAAACGCACCTTTATTCGGTGATGGTTTGGGATTGGACTCGATAGATGCTCTTGAACTCATAGTTCTTATGGAAAAGAATTACGGAATCAAATTGCAAGATCCGAATCAAGGTAAAGAGATTTTTAAATCTATTGTCACTATGGCAGATTATGTTCATAAAAACAGAACAAAATAAATGAATAAGACCGTATTTGTAACAGGTGTTGGAATCATAAGTGGTTTAGGATACGGAAGACGTGTCACTATGGAAGCATTGCGTGAGCATCGTAGTGCAATAGCTAAGATTCGTTATCTTGACACTACTCTTGACTTACCTGTTGGTGAGGTGCCTTATAGTAATGAAGAAATGATGGATATGCTTAATATTCATCATGATGCTATAATGACTCGTACGGCTTTGATAGGGAAATTAGCATTGAAAGAAGCTATAGAAGTTGCCTCACTCAATCCATCGGACCAACGTACTGTGTTCATTTCTGGTACTACAGTAGGTGGTATGGATAAAACGGAACAATACTATCTTAATTTTCTACATAATGATAATAACAAAGAATATATCAAAACGCATGATTGTGGTATCTGTTCAGTGATGATAGCAGAAGATTATCATGGTTTTGAGATGATGACGACTTTGTCGGCAGCCTGTTCGTCAGCAGCAAATGCTATACAAATCGGTATGGAATTGATACAAAGTGGTCGCTGTGATGTCGCTGTAGTTGGTGGTAGTGAATGTATTTCAAAATATCATCTTAATGGATTTAATAGTCTGATGATATTAGATAAAGAGCAGTGCCGACCATTTGATAGTACACGTGCAGGTATTAATCTTGGAGAAGGGGCTGGTTATTTGGTGATTGAGTCAGAGGAATCAGTCAAGAAACGTAATATCAAACCTTTATGTGTATTGTCGTCATGTGCTAATCGTTGTGATGCTTTCCATCAGACCGCTTCATCTCCTAATGGAGAAGGTGCGTATTTGGCTATGATAGATGCTCTTAAAGAAGCTGGGCTTCAAGCAAGCGATATAGATTATGTCAATGCTCATGGCACAGGAACTCAAGGTAATGATCTTAGTGAAGGTAATGCTTTAATGCGAGTCTTCGGTGATAATATGCCATATGTGGCTTCACTTAAATCTTATATCGGACATACGACGAGTGCTGTCGGTGGAGTGGAAGGAGTCATTTCTGTATTATCTCTTTTAGAAGGATATATGCCTATTAGTTTGAATTACAGAAATAAAATAGAGGAACATTCCTTTGAGCCTTTACATCATGATACAATACCTCATCGCTTGGAACATATCATGTCAAATTCATTCGGTTTTGGAGGTAACGACACCGTATGTATATTTTCTAAAATTAAGGAGGATAAAATATGAACATATATATAAAATCATGTTCTCAAATATCTGTGCAAGAACCTCTTTGTAATAAATGGTTTACAAAACCTATAAAATATGAATGTCCGTATGTAAGAGCTTTAGACCCTGATTACAAACATTTTATAAATCCAATTGCGGCAAGAAGGATGGGCTTGATATTGAAAAGAGCAATGGCAACTTCTTTAACTGCAATGAAAGACTCAGGAATAGTCATGCCTGATGCGATAATTACTGCAACAGGATTGGGGTGTATCGAGAATACAGAGAAGTTTTTATCGGTTCTATGCGAAGAGGGAGAAAATTGTCTTCAACCGACATT
This sequence comes from Lentimicrobiaceae bacterium, assembly GCA_015061295.1. Lineage (GTDB taxonomy): Bacteria > Bacteroidota > Bacteroidia > Bacteroidales > F082 > Limimorpha. Next base: position 23,875 of record SUWU01000011.1, on the reverse strand, counting down.
CTTTATAAATTCAACGCATAATACAATAGGTTCTTATATTGCCGTGAATATAAAGTGCTATGGATACAATAACACTCATGTTCATAGAGGAATATCGTTCGAAAGCGCATTGTTGGATGCTTTTATCAAAATAAAATTAGGTAAGATAGAGAATGCTTTAGTTGGTGCACATGACGAGATGACACCGAGTTTCTTTACATTATTGGATAGAGTTGGATTCTGGAAAGGTGGCTTTGCAGGTGAAACGGCAGTATCGATGATGTTAACTAAATGTGGAGATATAAAGATAGTAGGGGTGGAAATATTGTATATGCCTGAAAGACAGAAAATAGTAGATGTGGTCAATAAAATATGTTCAGAAAATGATATTGCTATAGATGATATAGATTTGTTAGTTACTGGACGTAATAATAATGATGAAAATAACATGGTTTATGATGACTTTGAGAATATCTTTAACATGAAAGATAAGTCGGAAAGTTATAAGAATATTTTTGGAGAGTCATTCACAAGTTCGGCATATGGTGTATGTTACGCTTACGAAAGCTTAAAAAGAGGTATAAGTCCATTGGGTAAAAAAGTTAGCAAAGTGCTTCTATATAACCACTGCGAAAATAAAGAGCATTCATTAATACTATTAACATGTTAAGATTCATTATTATCGGAATAATTCAAAGTTTCTTTCTTGCACTGGGGCAAGTTTTATTGAAAATAGCCATGAATCGCATGGGGCGTTTTGAATGGACATGGTACTATTTTAAAGATTTACTATTGAATTGGCCACTCGCAGCATGTGGCGTAGGGTTCTGTATCGCTATGTTGTTGTGGATTTATATGCTTAAACACTTTGACTTCTCGTTGGCATATCCAGTTACAAGTCTGAGTTATATATTCGGAATGTTGGCCGCGGCATTTGTACTAAATGAGTCGGTCCCAAGTACGAGATGGTTCGGTGTGATATTTATTGTTGTTGGGGTGTTTTTTATGGTAAGACAATAAAAAGTATGAGACAAATCCTTTTAATATTATTGACATTGCTTACAATAACACTATCCGCGCAGAATAAATCTGTTACGGATGTCTTGAAGATAGGTGAGATAAAAGAAAACATTAGAAAATCTTGTGAAGAGATTTGCAACATAAGATGTGATTATATTCAAGAAAAGTCTGTTTCATTACTTGAAGATACAATCAAGAATACAGGTGAAGTGATTTTTATGAAACCCAATAATCTTTATTGGAAAAATAATAGTCAAGGAGATAATTATTTTATACTTAAAAATGATAGTGTTAAAATTGTAAATAATAATGCTGTAGATGTTATGACGATAGAAGAGCATCTTATCTTTAGAGAGATATCGAAAATTATAAATAACGGTGTCTCAGATAATTCTATTATAGATGAGAAAAATTTTACACCATCTTTTGAGGAGAATGATGCTTATATAGTTGTGAATATGAAACCAAAGAAAAATAAGATGAAGAATGTTCTTGGTAATATGAAAATATATTTTGATAAATCATCTTGTTTGGTTCATAAAATTGAAATAACTGATAATAATCATGATATAACAACAATTGTATTGTTAGATATTTATGTAAATAAGAATATAGATAATACATTATTTAATTTTTAATATTGTTATGTTTAGTAATCTGTATGATATTATAAAAGAGGTAGATAATCAAACTATTATAAAATTAGATAAAGAAAATATTATCTTCAGGGTACATTTTGAAGGTAATCCAATTTTACCAGGAGCTTGTATGATAGAAATATGTCGAGAATTGATTGAAAGAAAGAAAAATAGGAAATTGAACATAAAAAATATTAAAAATGTGAAATTTCTACAACTTATCTCTCCAGAAGAGTTTTCGGAGATCGTTTTTGATATTAATATGTCAGAGTATGAGAATGAGTTGAATGTTAAGGTAATTATTGAAGATACAACATTGAATCAGATATTCGCAAAAATTAACATGATATTGGAAAATGCTTGATAAGTCGAAGATTTGTGTAATAATACCTTGTTATAACAACGAAAAAAACGTTGCTGATGTCGCTTTGTCTGTTGTGCAATATTCAGACAATGTGATAGTTGTATTAGACGGTTGCACTGATAATAGCGCTCAATCATTACAAACAATATCAGATAAGATAACGATACTTTCTTATTTCCCTAACAAAGGCAAAGGGGCTGCCTTGAACTATGCTTTCGATTACGCAAATCATCATAATTTCGATTATGCCATTACATTAGATGCTGATGGACAACATTTTGCTTCTGACTTGCCATTATTTTTTGAGGCGATAGATACTAATTATGGAGCAATGATAGTGGGAAGTAGATACTTAAAGCATGACAATATGCCATCAGGAAATGTTTTCGCTAACAAATTCTCAAACTTCTGGTTTACGGTTCAAACTGGTAAGAAACTTCCAGATACTCAAACAGGTTATAGAGCATATCCTATTTTTAAGATGAAAAGGTTACGCTCATTTTCTAAACGATATGAGGCAGAGCTAGAATATCTCCAAAGAATGACTTGGAAAAACATAAAACTTATAAGCATTCCTATACAAGTGTATTATCCACCAGAAGGCGAGAGAATCACCCATTTCCGTAAAGGGAAAGATTTTGCAAGAATTTCCTTGCTTAATACTATAATGTGTTTTGTGGCAATATTTTACGGATATCCGTCGATGCTTCTAAGAAAAATATGGACTTCATTGCGTTGTGATAAGACAAAAGTATGAATCTACTAATAATTAACAAACTAATACCAACAAATATGAAAATAATAGAAGTGACTAATAGGACTATTGATATACTTCCTACATATCTAAAAAAATATGGTGGAAATCGTGTAATATTTTCACACAAACATAAAGGAGACTGGATTAGCTATAGTGGCGAAAGATTTAATCAATTAGTAGATACTCTGAGTATTTATCTAATAAATAGGGGTTTTGAAAAGGGCGATCACATTGCAATAATGTCTAATAATAATCCAGAATGGAATATTATTGATTTCGCTGTTCAACAGATTGGAGCAATTGTTATACCGATTTACCCTAATATAAGTCATAATGAGTTGTCGTACATCGTAGAACACTCAAAGGCAAAGATGATCTTTATCGAGAATGAGAGGTTATATCAAAAGTATAAGAATATTGTCGATAATTTTATTGATACTGACAATATATTTTTTATAAAAGATTCCATTTATGATAATTCGTTGAGTTCAATATTTGCATCAAATGATACGTCTTGCCTAAAGATATTAGAACAAAGACGTGAAAGAATCAAAGCCGAAGATATTGCTACTATTATATATACATCAGGTACATCAGGAATACCCAAAGGTGTTGCTCTTACTCATGTCAACATTATGAGTAATATAAATGCTTACCTTAATAGATTTCCTGTTATAAAAGTTGCATTGAGTTATCTTCCTTTAACACACATACTTGAGCGTTCAACTCAATATTCTCGAATTATTAGTGGAGTGTCTGTGTATTATAATGAGAATATTGGGACTATTATGAGGGACATAACTGATATAAATCCAGGTAGTTTCTCAACAGTTCCGAGAGTAATAGAAAGAGTATATAGTTCTATTATCAAGAAAGTTAGTTCTTTAAAAGGTTTAAAGAAAACGATATCGATGTGGGCAATAGATTTGGCAACTAAATATGATGTTACAGAACAAAATAATGGTTTGATATATAATTGTAAACTTCATATTGCTAAGACTCTTGTGCTTAATAAAATAAAGAAAAGTGTATTAGGTAATCATATAGAATTTATCTCAATAGGAGGAGCTGCAGTACAACCGATGTTAGTACGTTTTTTTACGGCTATAGGTGCTCCATTGTTTGAAGGTTATGGGTTATCAGAGACATCTCCTGTAATTTCAATAAACGGTATCAATGCTATGAAGGCAGGAACAGTAGGTAAACCTTGTGACAATATTGATGTTAGGATAAGTGATATAGATAATGAAATATTGGTAAAAGGACCTTCTGTTATAAAGTCGTATTATAATAATGACAAACTGAATGAGGCTTCATTTACTGAAGATGGCTACTTCCGTACAGGAGATAGAGGTTATATCGATGAGGATGGATTCTTAGTTCTGTCGGGACGTATTAAAGAGATCTTCAAAACATCAATGGGTAAATATATATGTCCATCTGCAATGGAAAATAAACTGAATGAGTCTATATGGTTTAACAATACTATGGTTGTTGGAGAATATCAGAAATATGCAGCTGCACTTATTGTGCCTAATTTTGAGATGATAGAGTTATATTGTAAAGAGAATGATATTGAATATATTAACAATCAACAAATTGTTAAAAATAAGTGTGTGGTAAGACGTTATCAGCAAGAGATAGATATGTATAATAAGTCCTTTGGAACATCTGAGCAAATAAATAGTTTCGTATTGCTTGATAAAGAATGGACTATAGATGGCGGAGAATTAACGCCAAGTTATAAAATCAAAAGAGATATTATTGCAGAGAAGTATTCTGAGCAAATTGATTCATTGTTTTAATATTACTATGTATGATACACAATTTTCCTAATAAAAGAAAAAGACATTGCGAAACGGGCGTATTTGTTAATATGTTAGAGTATTATGGATGTGAGATAAGTGAATCTATGATATTTGGTATTGGTTCTGGATTACATTTCATTTACTCACCATTTTATAAGACACAAAATACAATCTACCCGATATTGCGTGTAAGACCAACAGCTATAGTGAGAAAAGCTTGTGATCGCTTGAATATCTCATATCATGAGATGTCATTTGGTAATAATGCCGATAAGGCATCTCGTGTTTTGGATACTTTGCTTGAAAAAGACATACCCGTAGGTCTTGTAGTTAATGTTAAGGAATTAGAATACTTTAATGTCGCTGGAGGAGGCATAGATTTTAATGGACATATTTTCTCAGCCTTGGGTAAAGATGGAGATAATTATGTTATTGCTGATACAGATAATCGTCTGCCAAACGATGATTATATATTGTTAGATGATAAGATACTTAGGAGAATACGTTTTACTCCAGGTTTCTCAGCACCTCGAGGTAGAATGTTTTATATAGACCCATTACAAGAAGATTATTCTGTTAGCAAGGAGATTTTAAGAGACTCTGCAATAAAAGGAATATCCGACACATGTAACATAATCCTAAGAAGACCAATATGGTTTATAGGTGCAGGTGTTAAAGGCTTCCATTATTTTGCTAAAGATCTAAGAAGATGGGAAAGTAAATATAGTCCCAGAGAAATAAGTATGCGCTTTATGTGGTATTATAAGTTAATAGAAAGAGCTGGCACAGGCGGCGCTGGATATAGATTTATATATGCTGACTTCTTGAAAGAGACTGCAAAGTTGTTACACGATGATATGATTGATTCGGCAGCTTGTAAGATGCTTGATAATGCAGAACTGTGGAGAAGCTTTACATTATATTGCAGAAGATATTTGAAAAAAGATGGCGGCGTTACAATTAACGAAATTGCCGATATACTTGATAGTATCGGTGATATGGAATATGATATATTCAGAAACTTGGATAAATACATAAAGAATAAATAAAGATGTCCAATAATTTAGAACATAAAGATTGGTCGGGTAGGACTGATGGTCTGCCTTTTATGCATCGCTCACTTATAATGATGTTGAGAGTGCTTCCGCTGTGTTTGTTCTATTTCATAGCCTCTTTTGTAGTTCCGTTTTATATGATTTTTAGCAGGAAGACATATAAGTCAATGTATAAATTTTTTAGAGAAGGATTTAATTATGGAACTCTAAAATCTTTTGTATATGTATATCTTAATCATTATCGTTTTGCGCAAATTATCATCGATCGCTTTGGAGCCTATGCTGGTAAGAAATATGATTTTATAATTGAAGGTCAGAGATTATCTGATGAACTTGAGAATGCAGAAGACGGTTTTGTACAACTTAGTGCTCATATGGGTAATTACGAGATATCAGGATATTCAGTGAAATCAAGACATAAGAAATTTAATATACTTTCTTTTTCTGGAGAAGCGGGAACAATTGTGGATAATCGTAAGAAGTTGTTTATTAATAACAATATAGAAATCATCTTTGTTAGAGAAGATTTGTCACATATATTTGCTATGAGTCATGCTATTGAAAATGGCGAAATTGTGAGTATGATGGCAGATCGTAATCTTGGATCGCAAAAAATAGTGAGATGTTCTTTCTTGTCACATGATGCGGACTTTCCACTAGGACCATTCTCTTTTGCCATAAATCGTAATGCTCCAGTTTTAGCTGTATTCGTAATGAGAGAAGGACTGAAAAAATATCGTATCATCATTCGTAAAATAGAAAGTGATAAGAATAATAACAGAATTAAACAAGCAACACAAATGGCAAATGAGTTTGCTTCAATTACTGATGAGATTATACGAAAGTATCCTACACAATGGTTTAACTATTTTGATTTTTGGCAACACGAAAATTAATGTACAATATGAGTATTATTAGCAACATGATAATTATAATGAAACAAAATATAGTTTGCTTGATGTTAATCTTTAATGCGACAATGTTACTCTCGCAAAATGTATGCGAAGTCACAGCATATGATTCGATAGTTGTTCCACAGATTATGAGTAATGAGGTGAAGTATTTTCAATGTAATTTCGTTGAGGATAAAATGATGCTGTCATTAAACGAATCATTTGTATCTGAAGGGATAATCAAATATACTCCTACAGAAATAATTATAGAATATACTAAACCAGAGCGGATTATTATAAAAAAAGATGCAAATAACAATATTACTGTAAGTAATAATAATATTATTATCAAAGCAAATGCTTTCCATAAACAAACAATAACTTTTATCGAAAATATTTTCAAAGGTGGTATAGATAATATGACTAAGAATTATAGTGTAACTACAATTGATGATTCTACTCAATTTATAGTTGAGATGACTGCTAAAAAGAAATCTCGCATAAGATCTATGGAATTGTATCTAGATAAGTCTGATAATAATGCTATCAACAGAATTATTGTAAAAGAAACCAAAGGAAATGTAATAACAATTACATTTTCTGAGAGAAATGTAAAAATGTAAATATCACAATGTCGGACAAGATTCTATATATTAACCAATTAAATAAAACATATCCTGGTAATAACAGGCAGATTATCTCTGGCTTAGATATGACAATTCATGCTGGAGAGATATTTGGATTCTTGGGACCCAATGGCGCAGGAAAAACAACTACTGTAAATATCATTTCTGGATTATTATCTCCAGATTCGGGCACAGTATGTTTGTTTGACAGAGATTATAATACTGACAGACAATATATAAAACAACATCTTGGTATAGTACCTCAGAATATTGCCTTATTTCCAGAACTTACAGCTGTAGAGAATCTTAAAATTTTCGGAAATATCTACGGAATACCACATGCAGAACTAAATAAAAAAATCTATAATTACCTTGAACTGTATGGATTGTCGGAATATGCAAACAAAAGAGTAAGTACTTTTTCGGGAGGTATGAAAAGATCTATTAATTTGATAATAGGTGTGTTGCATAATCCAGACTTCCTAATACTTGATGAACCAACAGTGGGTATTGACGTGCAATCAAAGAAAATAATTATAGATAGTCTCCTTGAGATGAACAGAAATGGTATGACAATCTTATACACATCACATGATATGGAAGAGGCAGAATGCTTTTGCACTAAGGTCGGTATTATTGATAATGGAAAATTGATTGCAGAGGATACACCACAGAATCTAATATCATTGTATCCAGCATGTCGTGAATTAGAGGACGTTTATCTACATCTAACAGGAAGAAAACTTAGAAATATATAGAATTAAAGAAATGAAAAAACTTATATCATTATTATACAAAGACTTCCTTTTGCTTGTCAGAGATAAGGTTGGTTTGATATTTTTATTCCTGATGCCGACAATCTTAGTTATTGTTATGACTGGAATGCAAGAAGGAGCTGTGGAAAGTACTGCGAAAAAGTCAGTCTCAACTATCATTCTCAATTCTGATAATAATAAGATAGGCGACAAAATAGTTGACGAGTTGTCAACGAATAGCATCTTCAATATCATTGATGCAGATTCATTTTTCACAGAAAAAGAAATAGAACGATTAGTAAAAGATGGTACTTATATGGTTGGGATTAGCATTCCAGAAGGAACTACAGAAAAGATGGAAAAAAATATTCAGATCTGTGTAGATGCTACCTTCGTAGGCTTAGATGCAAGTGTGGCGGAAAGTAAGATGAGTCCTATCTCTATAAAGATATTTATCGACCCAGCAATAGATAATACATTCAGTAATACATTGATGTATTATTTGAAGAACGCTTCTAATAACATTGAGAAAGAAATGATATATAAGAAAATATCAGAAGAGATAAGTGAAATGGGCTTGCTACCAGCAGATGAATTTAATCTGTCTAATATAAAAGCTATTGATATAGAAGAACTATCCTTGACAAATTCTACGCTTAAAAGAAAAATTAATGTAACAGATCATAATGTACCAGCTTGGACTCTATTCGCTATATTCTTTATTGTAATATCTTTGTCAGGAAATATTATAAAAGAGAAAGAGGATGGTAGTTATATGCGTCTGATGACAATGCCTTGTTCTTATGCAATCTACTTGATAAGTAAGGTGATTGTGTATGTAACGGTTTGTATTGTACAATTTTTAATAATATTGATTGTGGGAAGATTCCTGTTTCCAATCCTTGATCTGCCAATATTCGATACTAATGGAAATATGGGATACTGTCTGATAATAATATTTTTCTCTTCTATAGCTGCAATAGGATTTGCTCTGCTTATAAGTACTTTTGCAAATTCGCATCAACAGGCTTCAATAATAGGTGCGGTTTCAGTTGTTCTGTTTTCTGCCATAGGTGGTATTTGGGTGCCAACATTCTTGATGCCCAAATTCTTAGAAACAATAAGTGTGATTTCTCCATTGAATTGGGGTATAGAAGCATTTTATAACATTATACTTAGAGAACAGAACTTTATGTCGATATTGTCAGAATGTATATGGTTATTGGTATTTGCTGTCGTGTGTTTTATTATATCATTGTTGCATAAAAAATATAGACAAGGTGACAAAACTCGTGCTTAAAATATATGATTTCTTTACTAAAAGAAAGAGCCTTCTTTTGTTTATGACAATATGCGTTGTTGTAGTATGTGTGTTATCATCAACAAAAATAGATTTTAGTGAAGATGTATCTGGCTTTCTCCCTGATAGTAAACATAATGAACAAGCAAATTATGCTTATCAACATATTGGAGCTTCAAATACAATAATGGTTTATTTCTCAAGTGAGAATGATATTGATGTAATACAAGAGGCAGTTGATGCTTTTGTTGAAAGATTGTATGATAATGGTATAGAGACTTACGCTGAGAAATTGCAATACTCAATAGAAGAATCTGATATAGTTGATAAAATGAATTTTATCTCGCAGAATCTTCCGTACTTTCTTGAAGAAGACGATTATAAAAGAATAGATTCATTGATCACTAAAGAAAATATCTTTAAACAGGTAGAGAATAATAAAAATCTTCTTGGTTCAATCCATGGCGGAATGATGAAATCGGTGATGATTAACGATCCGCTTTTTATCTCAAGAGAGCTGTTAAATGGATTGAATAACTTTAAGATGAACGACAATTTTACCTCGGACAATGGCTTGATACATACAAAAGAAGGTGAGGTCGTAGTAATGATAAAATCAAAATATCCTATCAGTGAAACGGCTAACAATAAGAAACTGATTTCTTTAATCGATGATGTGACTGAAAAAACTATAGAAGAATTTCCTGTTGTGAAAATACTTCCGTTTGGTGCTGTATATATATCGATAGGTAATGCTGAACAGATAAAGAAAGATAGTGTTTTAACGATAGTTATCGCTGTAATATTGATAATTATTATTCTGTGGTACTCGTTTCGATCTCCTAAGATAATAATGTCAATACCATTGGCATTGTTGTTCGGAATGATATTCGCTTTGGGAATCACATCGTTGGTGTATAAGGAAATATCACTTATAGCAATAGGGATTTCTTCTGTTATCATTGGAATTGCAGCAAACTATCCATTACACGTATTAGATCATAAATATTATGGATTTGGAACTAGACAAACTCTTAATGATATTGTTGATCCATTGACAATAGGAAATGTAACTACTGTGGGAGCATTTCTAAGTCTGCTTTTTATAAGTTCACCAGCTATGAAGAATCTTGGAACCTTTGCATCTATGATTTTAGTGGGAACGATATTATTTGTGATGATAGTTATGCCACACATTACTCCTGAAAATAGCCGATACTATTCCAAAGAACCAAGACGAATCTTTAAAAAGTTGTCAGAAATACAATTTGAAAATTCTAAAATTTTGGTCATAGTAGTTATGATATTGACAGTAATATCTCTGTTCTTTGGCAAAGCTGGTTTTGATGCCGATATGAGTAAGATTAATTATATGACAGAAGAACAAGAAGTTTTGATGAAGAAGATTTTAGAAGATACGGAGGACTCTGATAAGACTTTATATGTTGTGGCGGATGGAAAGGATATGGAAGATGCATTAAGTCATTATGAAAATATTCGACATGATTTAGAATGTCTTGTAAATGTTGATACTAATATTAGACTAACTTCTATTGGTGTCTATCTTCCTTCTAAGAAGCTCCAGGAAAATCGTCTCGCTTTGTGGCGAAACTACTGGAAAGATAAGAATGTGTATCCCATCATAGAGGAGGCTGCTATAAGGTTATCTTTTAAGGACAATGCTTTTATTGGATTTAAAAAACAGATAGAAAATGATTTTATGGTTCAAGAAGTTGAATACTTTTCACCTCTCTTAGATAATCTGGCAGATAATTATATCATCAATGAAGAAGATAGAGCAATGGTGTTTTCTGTTTTACATGTCAATCCTGATTGCTTTGATAATGTTAGGGAAGAATTTAAAAATAATCCTCATTATTCAAATGATAATGTGTTTACATTTACCCAGGAATCTGTATTAACAACAGTTGTATCTTCCTTGTCAGATGATTTTGATTACGTATTATGTATCTGTAGTTTTTTGGTTGTTGCTTTTCTTTTGATATCTTTTGGAAGGATTGAGTTGAGCATAATTGCTTTTCTACCTCTCGCAATTAGTTGGATATGGATACTTACTATTATGAATTTATTTAACATCCAATTTAATATTGTCAATATCATTTTGGCAACATTTATATTTGGAATGGGAGATGATTATACAATCTTTATGCTGGAAGGATGTATATATGAAAATCGTTTCGGAAGGAGGATGTTGAATACATATAAAAGTACTATTGCAATATCGGCACTGATAATGTTTGTAGGAATTGGATGTCTGATTCTATCCAAACATCCTGCTATGAAACAATTAGGACAAGTTGTTATAGTCGGTATGTTTTGTGTGGTATTGGCAGCATATATTATTCCGCCTTTCTTGTTCAAATGGTTGACCTCAAAAAAAGGAGAGAAAAGGACAAATCCTATTACTATAAAGAATCTTCTCACCTCTGCTTATACTATGTTGTTTTTCTTGATAGGTTCGATCTATTTAACAATTTTAGGATTCTTTGTATTGACAATAGGTGGTAAGACGGAAAAACATAAAATCTTCTATCATAGCCAAATTAAGAAATGTTGTAACTTTTTCTTGAGGAGAATTCCTAATACAGAATGTAAAGTAGAGAATAATTCAGGAGAAGAGAATCCGTTTGATAAACCGTCAGTCGTTATCTGTAATCATCAGTCTCTATTCGATTTAATGGCAATTCTATCATTGTCACACAAACTCATAGTTGTTACAAATAGATGGGTGTGGAATGCGCCTTTCTTTCATTGGATAATACGTTACGCCGACTTTTATCCTACCGAAAAATTTGATGCAGATGATATAGAACCATTAAGAAAAAAAGTGCAAGAAGGTTATTCTATAGTGATATTTCCAGAAGGGACGCGTTCAATAGATGGTTCTATCTTACGTTTCCATAAAGGTGCTTTTTATCTTGCTCAAGAACTAAATGTTGGCATTGTTCCTGTCATGATTCATGGTTTCGGTTATGTCCTTTCTAAAAAATATTTTCTTTTGAAGGATGGAAAGTTTAATATTAGAATAATGTCTCGTATATCTTCCGAAACTGTTGATTATAAGATGTTGTGTAAAGAAACACGTAAGATGTATAAACAGAAATATAGTGAGTTATGTTGTGAAATAGAAACAGCAGATTATTTCGCACAGGAGGTGATTAATAATTATCTATACAAAGGTAAGGATGTATTGAAAAGAGTACGTCGGTCATTATCTCAAAATAATAATTATAGAGACTTGATAGAAGGTATAGATGCTAATAGTAGTGTGATTCTGACAAATGTTGGAATGGGAGAGATTTCATTGTTGATGGCTTTAGTACGAAAAGATGTTAACATTACTGCTATTATCGAAGATGAAGAGAAATTCTTGACAGCTAAGAACTGTGCTTCTGTTCCGAAGAATTTGATATATATACAGAGTGATAGTAATTTATTGGTTAATAATTATATTGTTGATTGTCATGGGGAATAATTATGATGTTGCCATAATAGGAAGTGGATTGAGTGGTTTGTCAGCGGCTTATATTCTATCGAAGAATGGTTTTAAAGTAGCGGTATTTGAAAAAAACCAGCAATTTGGAGGATGTCTGCAATCATTCAGACGTTCAGGAATCGACTTTGAAACAGGTATGCATTATATAGGGAGCATTGAGGAAGGTCAAGTCTTACATAAATATTTTAAATATCTCTCCATTCTGAATGATATAGAAATAGAATCGTTAGATAAATCATGTTATGATGTCATAGATTTTAAAGGTGAAAGATATAACTTTGCGAATGGATATGAGAATTATGTAGAATCTCTTGCAAATAGGTTTCCCAATAATGTTAATGATATTAAAGAATATGTAAAGAAAATACATCAAGTTACTGAGAGATCGTCATATTATTCTTTTAGTGATTTTGATTATGGAAATCTGTTATCTCCTGAACATGTATCAAATAGCGTAAGCAAATTTATCTCTCAAGTGACGGATAATGAGATTCTTCAGAATGTATTGGCTGGTAATATTATTTTATATGCAGGTTTGAAAAATAAAACACCATTTTATATTCATGCGTTAACTAATGACTTATATATCAATAGTGCGTATAGAGTTGTTGGAACCAGTGATAATATAGCCAGGTCATTGGTTAAGTCGTTGAAGAATATGGGTGTAGATCTGTTTAATGATAGTGAAGTGAAAAAAGTCGTATGCAATGATAAGCAAGTCACTGCTATAGAAATTAATGATGGAGAACGCTTTGAAGTAAAGAATCTAATATCATCAATACATCCAACAAGTTTACTTCAGATGACAGATTCCAAGCTCATTAGAAAAGCATATAGAGAAAGAATATGTAATATAGAGCAAACTGTCTCTACATTTATCGTGTATATAAAATACAAGAAGAATATGGTTCCATATATGAATAGTAACTTCTTTAAATATAGGGATACATCTGTCTGGAATTGCGAATTTTATGATGAGAAGAATTGGCCTAAGAGTTATTTTTACATGCATCAGTGTTATGAGAAGGATCAAAAATTTGCCGAGGGTGGTATTTTATTAACATATATGAACTATGCAGATGTTATGAAATGGAATGGCACTAAGGTCGGTAAAAGAGGTAGTGATTATGAAGACTTCAAGCGTGCAAAAGCAGAGAAACTTCTTACGGTTTTGGAGCAAGATATGCCTGGTACTTTTAATAATATTGAAAGTTATTGGACATCTACACCTCTTACGTATCAAGACTATACAGCAACTAAACATGGCTCTATGTATGGTATAGCACGAGATGTTAATGACCCAATAAATACTTTTATATCTCCACGGACAAAACTTCCCAACTTGTTTTTTGTAGGACAGAATACAAACTCACATGGGGTTCTGGGAGTTATAATAAGTTCAGTGATAGCAGCAGGTGAACTGTTGGGAAAAGATTTTTTGATAAAACAAATAAATGAATTTAAATAAATATAAAATTTATTAATATGAAATGTAAACTGATATACCCAAGATGGAATAAACTTCCAGGACAGACAACATTTAATTTACCACCTCATGGTCCTGTTATCTTTGCAGCGTCTTTACCAAGTTATGTTGATGTCTCGTTTACGGACGAAAATGTTGAAGAGATTAATTTCGATGATGAATGTGATTTTGTAGCAATATCTATGATGCTTACAACACAGGTGAAACGTGGTTGGGCTATAGCAACTGAATATAGAAAGAGAGGTAAAAAAGTTATCTTTGGAGGTATCTCAACCATGCTTCATGCAGAAGAAACGTTGCAGTATGCAGATTCTGTATTTCTTGGAGAAAGCGAAGGTAGGATGGAAGAAGTTATTAATGATTTGAGAAACGGTACTTTGAAGAAAGTGTATAATTATATGGGGAAACAACCTCCTATTGAGATTGTCGGTCCTGCAAGACGTGACCTCTACAAACGCGATCTTTATAATCACAAGGGAGTTCCTATGGTTGATTTGTTTCATGCTTCGCGCGGATGCCGTTTCAGTTGTTATCCTTGTGCGGTATCTTATCTCGGCGGACGTTGCTTCCGACCTCGTCCTATAGAGAAAGTGGTCGAAGATTTATCGACAATAGACAATAACCGTCTTTTTATTGTTGATAATTCCTTAGCACAGAATAAAGAATGGGAGATGCAACTGTTTAAAGAACTCATTCCTTTTAAAAAGAAATGGATAAGTCATACGATTGAAGATGACCCAGAAGTCTTAGATTTGGCAGCACAGGCAGGAGCATGGTATGTCTATCAAGCAGTTTATGATACTTCAGACTATATCAAAGAACGTGTAAAACGATATCATGACTACGGTATCGGAGTGGAAGGAACAATCCTGTTAGGACTCGATAATCAGACGGAAGATGATATCAAACGTTTGATTGATTTCTTGTTGGAAATAGATCTTGACTTAGCAGAGTTTACCATATTAGCACCATTCCCACATACAAAGGCTTATGATGATTTGATGCGTCAAGGTAGAATCTATGATCATGATTGGGATCACTTCAATGCAGGTCAAGTCGTTTATCAACCAAAACATATGACTCCAGAAAGACTACAAGAACTTTATGATTATGCTTGGAAGTCATTCTATCAAGATGAGAGTCAAGAACAGAAGATGTTCAAACTTTTCTCAAAGGTGATGATGCGAGAAATGGAAGATGGTACATACCGACCAAGAGATAGAAGACTCATAAATAAGAGCTTCGGAAAAGATGTAGTAAGAAATATTTATTTAAAGAATGAATAATCTTTGGTGATATGAAAGTGTCAGAAAAATACTACGACGAAATTTTTAATTTCGCGGGACAATGGGAAATGCCAAGTAGCTGTGGATTGAAAATCGTTAAGAAAAATGATAGCATATATGTTGTTGTGACAGAGTTATATCAGGATAACCCAGGAACCTCTGTGACATATGCTGGTAAATCTTTATTAGAGCAAATTTGCAAAGCAAAGGATTTAGATATTAACAATGTTGTATATATTGAATGTAATCCAGACACAAACTCAAAACTATCTTTTTACAATGAGGAATATTTCGAGGTTCATTTTGAAGATGGAAAAACAACATCGTATCGTCAGTTTTCAAAAGAAGAAATAAAAGATATTATTGATTAAAAACAAATTATCATGATACGTCAAAAGAATATTATTTTATTTATAACATTCCTCTTGCTCCATGGTTTATCGTATTCACAATCAAAGATTAGGATATGGGAAGGTGTTGAATCTATGAAAAATGAGAGAAAGAAGATTTTGATATATCCAGCTTCACCTGATAATAATAATGGAGCCGCTGTGATTATATGTCCAGGTGGTAGTTATCATCATTTGGGTGTCCCTCATGAGGGGAAAAAAACGGCAGAATGGTTTAATGAACAAGGAGTTTCTGCTTTCGTCTTATGTTATAGAACATCATATAATAGAGCTCATCATCCAGCAATGATACAAGACTTTCAACGATGTATGCAATTTGTTAAAGAAAATGCAGATGAATATGGTATTGATACAACAAGAGTTGGGGCAATCGGTTTCTCGGCAGGAGGACATCTCGTTACCATGAGCGGTGCTTTTGGTAAGGAGAACTTTATAGAAGAATTAGGCATCTATACAGATGTAAGTCTATGCCCGAATTGGATAGCAGCGATTTATCCAGTGGTTTCTATGCAGGATAGTATAGCACATCGTAAATCGAGAAAGAATCTCATAGGAAAAGATAATATTACAAAAGACAATATTGACAAATTTTCTATGGAACTTCAGATCCCATATGATATGCCACCTATTTACGTGCAAGCTTCCATAGATGATGATGTAGTTGATTATCGTAATAGTGTTGCCTTAGATAATGCATTGGCAGATAAAAATATCAATCATAAGTTTGTGCTCTTTGAGACAGGTGGGCATGGTTATGGAATGAAAGATTGTGAGTTTACTAAAGAATCCAAATGGCAAGAGACATTGTTGCAATGGCTCAAAGATATTGACATTATTAGAATAAACAATGGAAAATAATAACAAATATCCAGAGATAGAATTTCAAAGTCCTGAAGTTATTAAGCACTTTCAGGAAGAGAAACTGCTTGAAGCAATAAAGTATCTCAACGAGAACTCTCCTTATTACAAGAGATTATTCTCTGAAAACAATATAGATATATCAAAGCTCAATACTATTGAGTCTCTGCAGAATATCCCTTTTACAGAAAAAAACGATTTACAAAGATATAATGACGATTTCTTATGTGTTCCAAAGGAAAAGATCGTAGATTATATCACAACTTCAGGAACTACTGGTGAGCCAGTTGTCTTTGCATGTAGCGAAAAAGATTTGCAGAGGTTGGCATATAATGAGAAGATATCTTTTATGTGTGCGGGATTAAAACCTGGAAATATTTTGCAACTGATGACAACAATGGATAAACGTTTCATGGCTGGATTAGCTTATTTCCTCGGAATCAGAGAATTGGGGGCAAGTATCATTCGTGTCGGTAATGGCATTCCAGAACTACAATGGGATACTATACAAAGAATGAAACCAGATACTATCATGTGCGTGCCTTCGTTTATACTGCGACTGATACAATATGCTGAAGAACACAATATTGATTATAAGAACTCCAGCGTAAAAAGAATTATTGGTATAGGTGAAGGCTTGAGAGATCAGGATTTTAAGTTGAACCTTCTTGGAAGTAAGATTAAAGAAAAATGGGATATAGATCTATATGCTACATATTCTTCTACCGAAATGTCAACCACGTTTCCTGAGTGTGAATATGGTTGCGGAGGTCATCATCATCCTGAATTGATAATAGTTGAGATTATAGGCGATGACGATAAACCTGTTAAAAATGGTGAAGTCGGTGAAATTGTTATTACTACCTTGGGAATTGAAGCGATGCCTTTGTTGAGATTCCGTACAGGTGATATGGCAAGCATTCATACAGAACCATGTAAATGTGGACGTAATACGTTTAGGATTAGTCCATTGGTTGGAAGGAAAAATAATATGATAAAACTTAAAGGAACCACATTATATCCTCCAGCTATATTTGATATCTTAGACAATATAGATTTCATAGAAAACTATATCGTTTATGTTGACTATAATTCTGCTGGTACAGATGAAGTTACTGTGAAAGTTGGACTTAAATATATGCCTAATTTTGACGTTGTTAAGGAACTGAAAGACCGTTTTAGAGCACGAATAAGAGTGGCATGTGAAGTTGAGATAGAAGATGTAAATGAGATACAAAAAATCAATTTTCCAGCAACAAGCCGTAAACCTATTAAATTTATAGATAGGAGAAAATGATGAGATGATATTGTTAACATGATGATATTTTACATATTGTTAACATAATAATAATTGTTTTCAAATTCTAAAAAGTTTTAAGATTTGTTATTATAGCAAATCTTATTTTTTTATGAAAACAAAATTATACGTTTTAGTAGTAATATTGATGATTACATTTATTTCGTCTTGTAATAGTAACATATTGTCTTACAGAATACCTAATTTTGAAGACCAGTATATATTTGATAATATAAAAATAACAAAAGGAGATAGTGCTACATGTTTGCATATAGGAACAACATCACTTTTTGATGAAATAGATTTTGATTCGTTTCTGTTTGATAATAAAACATTATCATTCATAATAATGAGAAACGATAGTGTTTTATATGAGAGGTATTTCTATGATACATTGAGGCATCCAACTACTCCTATATTTTCAATATCTAAATCATTTGTCTCAATGCTTCTTGGAATTGCTATTGAAGATGGATATATTAAGGATATCAATGAACCCATAACTAATTATATTCCAGAATTAAATGAACTTAACGAAATAACATTGGAGATGCTTCTTAATATGTGTTCAGGAATCAATAGTGGCGGAGTGTTAAAAAGTGCAGATATATATTTTTCCACAAACTTAAAGGAAACTATAATGGATTATAATGTTAAAAAAGAAATTACTGCCCAATATAGTTATGATAATATCAATACTTTGTTGCTATGTATAGCAATAGAGAGAGCTACAGGTACCAACATAGCTACTTATCTCGAAAGTGAGGTGTGGCATAAAGCGGGGATGAGTCGTGAAGCGACATGGAGCGTGGATAGCAAGGAACACAATCAGGTAAAAGGTTTTTGTGGTATTAATGCAGCTCCTATTGACTTAGCGAGATTTGGCTCAATATATCTCCATAATGGTTTCTACAATGGAAATCAGATAGTGCCACAGAAATGGGTTGAGGAGAGCTTTGCCAAGTACAACAAACCTAAAGACGAGAACGGTCGTTATTATTCTTATAGTTGGAGAATTACCAATAAAGATGCTTATGTCGCAGTCGGTCTTATGGGACAATATGTTTATATATACCCAGATAAGAATATTGTCATTGTGAGAACAGGAACATCATATGATGTCTTTGATTGGATTGAGTTTATTGAGGAAGTGACATCGTATTTATGATGACTATTTTATTTGTACGTTTTATAAGGATATTAATAAAATTTACGTGAGACAGAAGCGTAGATGAAACTAAACTTTTTAGGAGGAGCTACTTAGAGTCTTTTACTATTCCGTCTTCACATTTTATGATTCTTGATGGATATTTCAAGATGAGGTTATAGTTATGTGTCGCCATCAGGATCGTCTTGCCCTGTTTGCTTATCTCTATGAGTAGATTCATGATGTCGTTGGTGGTGTCTGGATCTAAGTTGCCTGTAGGTTCATCGGCGATTATGACAGACGGGTTGTTGAGTAAGGCTCTTGCCACGGCTATGCTTTGTTGTTCGCCGCCCGATAATTGATGTGGCATCGACTTACGTTTGTTAGGTAGTCCTACCTGTCGAAGAACCTCGTCTATTCTTTTTGATATCATCTCTTTATCTTCCCATCCTGTCGCATCTAATACAAAAGATAGATTCTCTTCCACGCTGCGGTCGTAGAGTAGCTGAAAGTCTTGAAATACAATACCTATCTTTCTTCTCAGCATCGGGATCTCGCGACGTTTGATCTTACGAAGGTCATAGCCAGCAATCGTTATCTCTCCTTCTTTGGCAGGAAGGTCGGCGTATAAAGTCTTAAGCAATGACGACTTCCCGCTGCCTGTCTTTCCGATAAGATAAACAAATTCGCCTGCTTCTATCTCAAAGCTGACATCTTTCAAGATACATCTCTCATGTTGATATATCGATGCTTTTTTTAGTGATATTGTATTCATTTTAGAACTTTCAATATTATATGTTACCAACTACCTCCGGCGCCTCCTCCGCCGAAGCTGCCTCCTCCAAAACCACCGAATCCTCCTCCGAAACCTCCAGAGCCTCCAGAGAAATTGTTCCAATGGTCGTGATGATTGTGACGGCTGCTGTTAGAAAACATGCTCGCCCAGAACAAAGCCTTCCATATAGAGGAGTCGTCGTGTTGAGAAGAGTATGTCTTCCCGACCTTGCCTGCAAAGTTAATGAAAACTATCATAACTACCATCATCGCGATGAAGAATACTAAGATAAAAATTTCCGCGCCTTCATCGGAATATTCTTCTGCTGAGAATGCGCCCGACGCTAACCCTATGATGATGTCGATGGCATCGTTTACTCCTGAATAATAGTCGTTGTTTTTGAACGCTGGTATCATCTCGTTCTCGATGATTCTCTTCGCTATAGCATCAGGTACGTAAGGCTCTAAGCCGTAGCCTACACTGATGAAGACCTCTCCTTTAGTGTCGTTTTTAGGTTTCACTAAGATAACGATGCCGTTGTCGTCCTTCGTTCCTACGCCCCATTTCTCGCCGAGCTGATAGGCGAAGTCGGCTGCCGTTGTGCCTTGTAAGTCGTTGACGAACACGACTGCTATCTGCGTCGAAGTAGTGTCGTTGTAAGCTACCAACTTACGCTCGAGACTTGCTTCTTGCGATGCGGTCAAAGTATTGCTGAAGTCATTGACGAGTCGAGGAGGGGTGGGACGACTTGGAATCTGCTGAGCGGTGCTGGTTAAAACCGTAA
Organism: Lentimicrobiaceae bacterium; assembly: GCA_015061295.1. Lineage (GTDB taxonomy): Bacteria > Bacteroidota > Bacteroidia > Bacteroidales > F082 > Limimorpha. The sequence goes on along the minus strand of SUWU01000011.1, from coordinate 3,120 downwards.
ATAAGATGATAAATAAACCGATAAATCTTCGCTTATTACAGACATTTGCACGTATCATAAATCTGTCAATTATTAACTGTTAATTGTTCATTGAAAAGAGATTTCGTCGCTCAACTCATTGACGTCGTTTTCTTGATATGGGAAATATTGTTTTAATTTATTTCCGCATTTCAAAATTCCGGAGACTAATCCTTCCGCGAATTGTCCTTCCTTGAACTTGGATGTCATCTCGTCTTTGATGTCGTTCCAGAAGTCGTGTTCTACGTTTCTGTTGATGCCTTCGTCTCCGATGATGGCGAATCTGCGGTCTTTGACGGCTAAGTAGAAGAGTATGCCGTTGCGCGCGGCAGTATGATCCATCTTCAACTCATAAAATATCTCTGCCGCGCGCTCAAGTGCTTCTCCCTTACAACGGTTCTCGATATGAACTCTTATCTCTCCTGAGGTGTTGAGCTCTGCTTCTTTGATGGCAGCTACTATCTTCTGCTGTTCTTCCTTGCTAAAAAACATTCTCGCCGACATCGTGACAAAAATTAAAATTCTACTTTTGGTGCTACCTCTGAACCTGCTGCCGACTCGAAATATGCTTTCTTGTCGAAGCCGAACATATTGGCTACTATGTTAGTAGGAAATCTGCGTAAGCCTGTGTTATAGTCTTTTACTGCTTCGTTGAAATTCTTTCTCTCGACAGCGATGCGGTTCTCTGTGCCTTCCAGCTGTGCCTGCAACTCCATGAAGTTCTGGTTGGCCTTTAAGTCGGGATATTTTTCTACTGTCACAAGTAATCTTGATAAAGCACCCGACAACTGATCTTGTGCTGCTTGGAACGCTTGTATGTTTTCTTCTGTCAGATTGTCAGCGTTGATATTCATTGATGTCGCTTTTGAACGAGCCGCGATCACGTCTGTCAGGACTTGTTGTTCGTGTTCGGCATAGCCTTTCACTGTCGCTACTAAGTTAGGAATGAGGTCGGCGCGACGTTGATATACGTTCTCTACCTGAGCCCATTTTGAATTGATGTTTTCTTCTTTATTAACCAAGCCGTTGTATTTGCCTATAAACCAGAAAGCAATCAATACAACAACGCCTACGATTAAGATAATGGTGTTTCTTTTGTTTTTCATATTTTCTCCTTTCTTTAAAGATGCAGAGACTCAAAGCTCTGAGTCTCTGCGATATTGAGTCTTTATATTTGATTAAAACTTCTCTTCACAAACTCATTCAAATCCTTGCCTTTTAACAGATTCTTTGAGAGTCGTGCCAAGTCGTATAGTTGTTTGATAATGTTGTTTTGTTCTTCTTCGCTCTTGTCAGCCAAGCCTGCGATGATTGGGTTGTTAGCGTTGAGCATCAAGGTGTAGCTGTCTGGCATCGAGCCCCACATCTGCATTCCGCCGCCCATCGCGCTCATATCTTTCATACGACGCATGAACTCATTTTGGATCACTTCCACTGGAGCGTCGTCTTCACTCAAACTGCTGAACTCTACGTTGTAAGTGACTTTGTTGATGATGTTTTCAAAAGCTTTCTTTACGTTTTCCTTTTGTTCGTCATTGAGTTTGGATTCTTTCTTGTCGTCTTCTTTTTCGATGAGTTTGTCGATAGAAGCAGAATCGACGCGAGCGAAAGAACAGTCGCCGTATTTTTGTTCGTAGGTGCTGATGAAATGAGAATCCAAGATGCCGTCCATCAGAAGTACGTTGTATCCTTTGCTCTTAGCATTCTCTATGTTGCTGTATTGTTCGTCGGCGTCAGTAGCGTAGAGATAAACGAGACGGTTGTCTTTGTTCTTCTGGTTTTCTTCTATGAGTTTCTTGTATTCTTCTATGGTGTAATATTTACCGTCGGTGTCTTTGAAAAGCATAAACTTCTCTGCTCTCTCGAAGAACTTAGAATCTGCTATCATGCCGTATTCTATGAAGACGCTGATGTCATCCCATTTCTTCTCGTAATCTTCGCGGTCTTTCTTGAAGAGTTCTTCTAATTTCTCAGCTACTTTCTTAGTGATATAACCTGAAATCTTCTTGACATTCTGGTCGTTTTGCAAGAATGAACGGCTTACGTTCAAAGGAATGTCAGGAGAATCTATTACGCCGTGGAGCATGCTGAGGAATTCTGGCAAGATGCCTTCTACAGAGTCTGTCACAAATACTTCGTTGCAATAGAGCTGAATCTTGTTACGTTGAAATTCGTATCTGTTCTTGATTTTAGGGAAGTATAAGATACCTGTCAGGTTGAAAGGATAATCGACGTTGAGGTGAATGTGGAAGAGCGGAGTCTCGAAGTTCATAGGATATAAGACGTGATAGAAGTCGTCATATTCTTTATCTTCTATTGACGAAGGTGATTTCTTCCATAGTGGAGCTACATCGTTGATAATCCATGGTTTCTCTACGGATTTCGTTTTTGGGTTACCGTTTTCGTCGGTCTCTCCTTCGATAGGTTCGTTGACTGTCTTCATTCCGAATTGGATTGGCACCGAGAGGAATTTGCAGTATTTATTTAAGAGTTCGCGAATCTTGCTTTCTTCGAGGAAGTCGGCGCAGTCGTCGGCGATATAAAGTATCACGTCGGTTCCGCGTGTTCCTTTGGCAATCTCGTTCATTGTATATTCTGGGCTGCCGTCGCATTCCCAGATGACGCCTTTCTCGTCGTCAGCTTGTCTGAATGATTTTGTGATGAGAGCCACTTTGTTAGAAACCATGAAGGAAGAGTAGAATCCTAATCCGAAGTGACCTATGATGTTAGCGGCTTCTGCTTCTGTCTGTGTCTTGAATTTCTCCACGAATTCTGTGGCGCCAGAGAAAGCTATTTGGTTTATGTATTTATCGACTTCTTCGCTTGTCATGCCGATACCGTTGTCGCGGATGGTGAGAGTCTTTTTCTTTTTATCAACTTCTACCTTTATTGTAAGGTCGCCGAGTTCGCCTTTAAACTCGCCTGCTGATGCGAGAGTCTTGAGTTTGTTTGTCGCATCGACGGCGTTACTTACAATTTCGCGAAGAAATATCTCGTTTTCAGAATATAAGAACTTTTTGATTACAGGGAAAATGTTTTCCGTTTTTACACCTATTGAACCTGTTTGCATATCAATATATTTTTAAGTTGTTAATTTTTTTT
>SUWU01000047.1 GCA_015061295.1 Lentimicrobiaceae bacterium | reverse complement strand
ATCCTCAGAACTACACGGCATGGTTTAAGATCGCTTTTGAAGAAGTGTTAAAACATTTTAACAAACAATAAATAACTGAAATTATGGAACTATCTCATTTCCCTTTCCTTAAAGATTTAAAAGAAAATAGGTTCTTCCTTCTCGCAGGTCCATGCGTCATTGAAGACGAAGAATCGCCGTTTAAGATTGCTGAGAAGTTAAATAATATTTGTAAATCGTACGATATTCCTTACGCCTTCAAAGGCTCGTATCGCAAGGCAAATCGTTCGCGTTTGGATTCGTTTATGGGAATTGGCGATGAGAGAGCTCTTAATGTGTTAAGAAATATTAAGAAAGAATTTGACATTCCTGTCGTCACCGATATTCATGCTGTTGAAGAAGCTCAGATGGCGGCAGATTATGATGTCGATATTCTTCAGATACCAGCGTTTTTATGTAGGCAGACCGACTTGTTGATAGCAGCTGCCAAGACAGGTAAAATCGTGAATATCAAAAAGGGTCAATTCTTGTCGGGAGCTTCTATGCGTTTCGCTGTTGAGAAGGTACAGCAGTCTGGTAACGATGCGGTGATGCTCACTGAACGCGGTAACTTCTTCGGCTACCAGGATTTAGTCGTTGACTACAGAAATATATACGACATGAAACAATGTGATGTTCCTGTCGTCATGGACGTGACACATTCTTTACAACAGCCTAATCAGACATCGGGAGTGACAGGTGGTAAGCCGGAACTTATTTCCTTAATCTCAAAAGCCGCCATCGCAGTAGGAGCCGACGGCTTGTTCATGGAGACACATCCTAATCCAGCAGAAGCTAAGTCGGACGGCGCTAATATGTTGAGGTTAGATTTGGTTGAACCTTTATTAGAACAGTTAATAAAAATTAAGGAAGTTTTATAATTTTGTAATAATTTAGACTTTTTTCTTATCTTTGCAGACGATAAATGGTGTCCGTAATGGACTCAATAGGGAATAGGGTGCGAATCCCTAACAGTTCCCGCTGCTGTGATCTCTAACAGCGCTTGACATTAAGTCACTTTCTTTTACCCAAAAAGATGGGAAGACGCCGAGCGTAAGGAGTAAGTCAGAAGACCTGCCGTTTATTAGACAATTAAGACTTTCGGGATAAGAGTCGGTCGAGAATAATCTTCACAAAAAGAAATCGACAAATCTTACTGAAAGTTTTATGTTAATTAACTTATTTATTAACTAAAACTTAAAATTATGGTGTTATTTAAAAGACTAAAAACTAATGACAAAAGGCTAAAGGTGGCTGGAAATCTTCAACTCCTAATTCTTAATTAGAATGAAATTTCGTATCTTCATAGCGTTTCTTTTAATTGTGCTTAATATTAATTTGTTGGCGCAGAATGATACTATTATGCTCGATTATGTCGAGATTAGCGCGTTGCATATTAATAATAAGGTGCAGGAGAAGGCTATGGAACGTAAGATCGACACTGCGATAATGCAACGTCTGCAGACGGCCTCGCTCTCGCAGTTACTCATCCAACATTCGCCTGTTTTTATCAAGACTTACGGTCCGGGTGGAACAGCATCGGCATCTTTCCGCGGAACTACGGCAAGTCATACTCTAGTGCTCTGGAATGGATTGCAGCTCAACTCGCCATCGCTCGGCGAAGTGGATTTCAGCATGATACCCGTTTTCTTCACCGACGAGGTCTCTCTTCAGTGGGGAAGCAAGACTTCTGCTAACAGCGGCGGTCTCGGTGGTGTCGTCAATATCGTTAACAAACAGAAATTCAACGAAAGACTGATTTTAGACGTGAAACAGACTTACGGTAGCTTCAACACATGGGGCTCGTATCTCACAGTCGGATATTCCGCTAAGAATATGATTGCGAGAGTCAAGGCGTATCGTAATTCAAGTGATAATGACTTTACTTACACCAACATCGCTACGATTCCTCATCAGGAGATGAAACAGAAAAATGCCGATTTCGTCGATTATGGCGTGATGCCTGAATTGCAAATTCGCTTCGGGAACTCACTCCTGACTCTCGTCTCATGGAATCAGTTTAGCCACAGAAACTATCCTCCGATAATGCCTAACGCTTTCAATAATACTAAGGAATACGCTGACAATGATTTCTCGCGTAACCTTATCTCTTACAAATATTATTGGAACTCGGGTAGGATAGAGGTGAAGTCGTCTTATTTCCATGAGCGACAAGATTATTTCTTGGAGTCATATACGTCGAACGGACTTCCTGTCACGCAGATAAATACTTTGAATAAGTCGGACGTCTTCCGTCAGATTGTTGACTTACAACAGGATTTATTCAGAAGCTGGAAGTTATACGCCAAAGTGCAATATGATTACGAAGGCGTGACTTCTTCAGATTATGACAATGACATTGACAATGACAATGACAATGACGCTGATGCTTACATTCCGCATAAGAATAGAGATATTCTTTCTTTTTATGTGGCTCTCGATGGTAAGATTTATCGTGATTTGGATTTACGAATGACATTACGTAACGACATCGTCGATGATAAATCTACTGGACTCTTCCCGACAGCTACTCTTACTTACAGAATGCCTTTTGTTAAAGGATTGAGCTTCAATGCTGGTTATAGTCATAACTACAGAAATCCAACACTCAACGATTTGTATTGGAATCCTGGAGGTAACGAAAATCTCAAAGCCGAGAACGGAAAGACTTTCGATTTTGACATCAATTATCTTTACGAGAATGTTAATTATAATTTAGATTTCAGAAGCGGATTATATTATTCAAAAGTCAACGACTGGATTCAGTGGGTTCCGACGAACTATCGTTATTGGATGCCTAAAAACGTATCGGAAGTCATGGCTCGCGGTTTTGAAACGCATCTGAAAATGAATTACAAATATCGACTTTGGAATTTCTCGCTCTCAGGAAATTACGTCTATTCACATACTACCGACGAAAGTGAATATGCTCAGCAATACGATGCTAATGGCAAACAGCTGATTTACATTCCTAAACATCACGCCAATGCTTTTGCTGAAGTGAGATGGAAGTCGTGGAATGTGAACTATACCTTTGAATTTACAGGCGAACGTACTACAAGCATGAACGATGACGAGTTCTTTGCTTATCAATTACCGTATTACATTTTACATCACATTTCATTTGGAAAACAATTAAACAGATTTAGATTAGAATTTAAAATCAATAACTTATTAAACGAATCATATCAGACTATTCTCTGGCGCGCAATGCCAGGACGCTCTTACGAGATTTATTTGGAATTTAAAATTAATTAACAATTAACAATTAACAATTAACAATTAACAATTAACAATTAACAATTAACAATGGTTTTATGGATGATGTCTGTTGTCTGTTGACCGTTGTCTGTTGACTTAATAATAAAATTATGAAAAGACAATTATTTAACATTTTTATTTTAGGATTATTATTAACATTTGTTTCATGTAAACCAGATCCAGAGCCGACATCACAAGTAGCTAACATAGCTAAAGGCTTGTTCGTCTTGAACGAAGGGACTTTCACCTACGCCAATTCATCACTTACGTTTTATGACCCAGAGGCTGATACGGTGGAGAATAATCTTTTCTACAGAGTTAATAACGCACCTCTCGGTGATGTCGCGAACTCGATGATGCTCGACGAGACAGGAATGTATATCGTGGTGAATAATAGTAAGTATATCTATAAAGTCGATCCTAAGACTATGAAATACAAGTCGAAGTTAGACGGCCTGACATCGCCGCGTCATATCATGTCTATCAATAAAAACAAGGCTTATGTCTCTGATCAGGAATCGACGGGACTTTGGATTATAAACCCAGAGACGATGCAGAAGACAGGATTCGTGGAGTTAGGCAATACGACAGAGAGAATGGTGCGCGTGGGCGATGAAGTCGTCGTGACAAACTGGTCGAATTTCTATCAGCCTGAGACTTCTAATTCTACGATACAATTTGTCAATATAGATTCAAATTCGCTTGTTGCAGAAATGGAAGTTGCGCCTGAACCTAACTCAATAGTTTTGGATAAGAATAACAATATCTGGGTTTTATGTAGTGGCGGTTACATGCCACCATGTGAGCCTGCTTTGTTCTGCATCAATCCTTCATCAAGAGAGATTGTTAAACGCTTCGACTTTACTGACGGCGATTATCCTTCATCATTGACGATTGACGATGCTAAAGAAAACATATATTTCCTCAACGGCGGCTTCGGGACTTTAAGCCTTTATAAAATGTCGGTCGATGAAGAAACACTTCCGTCAACTCCATTAGTCGATAGCCAACAGCCGACAACTGATGGACAAAGCCGTGTCTTTACCAATGTTATCGTTTCCAATGATGGCGATATTTATCTAACTGATGTGAAGAATTACGTTCAGAACGGCGAGGTCTTGCGTTACACTTCTGAAGGCGAGTTTGTGACATCATTCCCTGCTGGTATAGTCCCAGGAACGATGATGTTCAATTAGTAATATCTTAGAAATCAAATTCTAATACGCCCTGTATTCCAGAGTTATTCTTAGTCTTGGAGTTGTTGTCATCAGATTGAAGTTTTATCATATCTAAAAAATCCTCTTCTGATTTTATCTCAATTCCAAGACTTTCTGCTTTTTTGCGTTTCTCGGGACCCATCTTATCGCCAGCAAGTACAAATGTAGTCTTCGATGAGATTGAAGAAACATTTTTCCCGCCGAGATCTTCAATGAGTTGTTTTATCTCATCGCGACTCATGGTAGAGAAGACGCCGCTGACTACGATATTCATTCCCGATAAAACTTGATTACCTTTGACTTCCTTTGCTTCTTGTTCAAACTGAAGTCCAGCCTTTTTAAGTCTGTCGATGATATTTATATTACGTTCATCGGCAAAGAAGTCTTTTATCGAGAGAGCAATCTTTTCGCCAACTTCCTCAATTTCCATAAGTTCTTCAGCAGAAGCATTGATGATATTGTCGATAGACCCCATTGTTTTAGCGATGAGTTTCGCTGTCGTCTCACCAACATATTTAATACCTAAAGCATAAAGCACTCTCGCAAAAGGAACTGACTTCGATTTCTTGATAGCTTCAATAATATTGTTAGCAGTCTTTTCTTTGAAACTGACTTTACGAGTCGTGTTCTCGAGATTGTCGTTATCGACGATTATGATCTTTTCCAATCCGAAGATTTTGTCGTAAGTCAGGTCGTATAAGTCAGAGTAATTATTGATGAGCTCATTATCGAAAAGCACTTCTATTTTGCCTTCGCCGAGGCTTTCAATGTTCATCGCCTTACGGCTTATGAAATGTTCGATGCGACCTTTTATCTGAGGCGGACAACCGAGAGTGTTAGGACAATACCAAGCTGTCTCGCCTTCAGTTTTAATAAGTTGCGTTCCGCATTCAGGACATTTCTCTATGAAAGTGACTTTATTGCTAAACTCTTTTCTTTTATTTAAATCGACGGCTGTTATCTTAGGGATTATCTCTCCGCCTTTCTCCACGCTGACGATGTCGTCATAGTGAAGATCAAGTTGTTCAATGAAATCGGCATTATGAAGCGTAGCTCTTTTTACTATCGTTCCTGCAAGTTGAACAGGTTCAAGGTTAGCTACCGGTGTTATGGTCCCGTGACGTCCCACTTGAAAATCGACGCTTAGCAGTTTAGTATGAGCCTCTTCGGCTTTAAATTTATACGCTATAGCCCATCGAGGCGACTTTGCGGTGAAGCCGAGAATCTCTCTCTGTCGGAAGTCGTTGACTTTTATCACGATGCCGTCGATGTCGAAAGGGAGTGTTTTCCTTTTCTCATCCCATAGATTGATAAACGCTTCAATATCTTCAACATTACTACATCTTGCCATATAATCAGAGACGTTGAAGCCCCATTGTTTGGCGGTCATGAGACTCTCATAATGATTGTTGAAAATCATCTTGTCGTCGTCCATCATCATGAAGTAGCAATATTGATCGAGTTTTCGTTTGGCAACTTCTTTAGAATCTTGAAGTTTTATGGTTCCAGCGGCGGCGTTTCTCGGATTGGCGAAAGGCTGTAATCCTAAATCTTCTCTTTCTCTGTTGATAGAATTGAAGCTGCTATGAGGCATTATTATCTCGCCACGCATCTCGAAGAAATCAGGAAAGTCGCCTTTAAGTCGCAATGGAATTGTGCGAATTGTCTTCACATTAGTCGTGACGTCATCGCCTTGTGTCCCGTCGCCACGAGTGACAGCTTTGACAAACAATCCGTTTTCGTAGGTAAGACTTATTGAGATGCCATCGAATTTTAGTTCACATATAAACTCCACATCATCATCGATAGTCTTTTTTATTCTTGAGATGAAGTCTTTGACTTCTTCTATGTTATATGAATTAGAAAGCGACAACATAGGATAACGATGTTTAACCGTTTGGAAATCTTTAGTGATGTCGCCGCCGACACGCTGAGTGGGAGAGTCGGGAAGAATCAAATCTGGGAATTGTCTTTCTAAATCTATCAGCTCATTAAGAAGCATATCGAAGTCGTAATCGCTGATGGTAGGATTAGCTAAGATATAATAGTTGTAGTTATGATTTTCAATAACTTTGCTCAGTTCGGCAATTCTGGTTCTTGCTTCTTCTTTTGTCATATCATTTCTTTATTTTATATGCGCAGTCGATGTTGTCGTTTTTTGTTGTCGATTTATAATAATCGGTGTAATCTTCACATTCTTTTTTTGAATAGACGCCCCAAAGCATCTCGGAAGCTCCATTGTCGAGGTTGGTACAAATGCAGGCTTTTTCGCATGACGAACACAACAAAATGATCAATACTATACTTGATAATAAAGTTAAAAATCTTTTCATTTTATACATTGCTTATCTTGCAAAGATACTAATAATTTTGAGAAAAAATGAGCGTAAATTAATTTGATTTTTTATGAAAAATGAAGTATCTTCGCAAGGAAATTTTATCCTGTTTTTATTTAGTTAAAATATTAGTAAAGTAAGAAATAAATACAATATCATTATGAAGATTAAGCATGTTATTTTATTATTAGTTATGGCTTTATGCTTTAACATCAAAGCACAAGATGTGAAAGATTGGTGGAACGATGTTACAGTGTGTGAAGTTAACAAAGTCGCTCCCAGAACCAATGTCATTCCATATCAAGATGAGAAAGGCATAAATAATTTAGAATATCGACAATCGCCATATTATAAATGTCTGAATGGTGATTGGAAATTTAACTGGGTGGAGTCGCCATCGGAGAAGCCAGTAGATTTTTACAAAGAAGGATATGATGTGTCGTTATGGAACACTATTCCTGTTCCTGGTAATTGGGAGATGAATGGTTATGGCGTTCCTGTTTATGTGAATCAGAAAAATGAATTTCCTTCAGATCAGCCTAATGCTCCAACAAAATACAATCCTGTTGGTTGTTATGTTCATACCTTCGTTGTCCCTCAAGAGTGGAAAGGAAGAAATGTATATATCAACTTCGGCGCTGTGAAATCGGCTATGTATCTCTGGATTAACGGACAATTTGTTGGCTATTCAGAAGACTCTAAGACGCCTGCAGAATTTGATATTACATCATATCTCAAGAAAGGTGAAAACACTTTAGCGGTGGAAGCCTACCGCTTCTCTGATGGTTCTTATCTCGAATGTCAGGACTTCTGGCGTATGAGCGGCATCACACGCGATGTGTTTATCTATTCAAAACCTAATGTCAATATATTCGATTTCTTCGTCAAAGCTGGCTTGGATAACAACTATGAAAAAGGAGTGTTTAGCTTAGATGTAGATGTTGATTTTGATAAAATCCCTTCTAAACTTATTGTTGAGGTCGATGTGATTGGTGGTAAAGATAAGAAGACATTATCTAAGGAGTTGAAAAAACGTGACATCGCAAATAATGTCATCAATGATGGTCGTTTAAAGGTTCATTTTGATGAAGTTTTTGATAATGTTGATGCCTGGTCGGCAGAGACACCTCATCTTTATGATATGATAATACGTCTTAAAGACAAGAAAGGTAAAGTGATTGAAGTTGTCGGTTCTAAGATTGGTTTCAGAACGACAGAGGTGAAAGATGGTCAGTTGAAAGTTAATGGAAAACCTATCATGATAAAAGGTGTCAACCGTCATGAACATGACTCGAAGACAGGACAATGTGTATCGCGTGAGTCGATGGAGAAAGACATACAGATGATGCTTGAGAATAATATCAATACAGTGAGAACTGCTCATTATCCTAACGACATTTATTGGTATGAGTTATGCGACAAATATGGCTTGTATGTCATCGATGAAGCTAATAACGAATCGCACGCTCAAGGTTATGACGAGGCAAGTCTAGCTAAAGATGCTCGCTGGACTACCGCTTTCAAGTATAGATGTAACAATATGGTTGAAAGAGATAAGAACCATCCATCTATTATTGTATGGTCGCTTGGTAATGAATGTGGTAATGGCATTTGTATGTATGAGTCATACGATATGGTGAAGAAACGTGACGACTCTCGTCCTGTCATTAACGAGCGTTCATGGTATGATTATAACACCGACTTCATAGGGTTGATGTATTCAAGTCCAGATTATTTAGAACAGTTTATAGAAGAGAAATTGGATTCTTTGAATCGTCCGTTCATTATGGTGGAATATCTTCATGCAATGGGTAATAGCTGCGGTGGAATGCAAGATTATTGGGATATAATAAACAAGTATGATCAACTGCAAGGCGGTTGTATCTGGGATTGGGTTGATCAAAGTATTGCTGTGTATGACAAGGAGAAAGGCGTTGAATGGTATGCTGCTGGCGGCGACCTCGGTGAATTGGAAGGTATTGTTGATGACGATAGCTTCTGCTGCAATGGTCTCGTATCGAGCGATAGGGTGCCTCATAAACATCTCGCTGAAGTGAAGAAGATATATCAAAATATAAACGTTGTCCCTGTAGATGTTAAGAGAGGCGCTTTTTTAGTGAAGAATAATTTCTTCTTTAGAAACATAAATGAGTTTGAGTCATCATACACGATATATATCAACGGTAAGATTATCAAGAATGAAAAATTGAATTTGGATGTAAAACCACAGTCATCTGCAAGAGTATTTGTTATGATTCCTAAGTTGAAATTAAATCATAATGACGAGATGTTTATAGAGTTCTCTTTCAAAGAGAAGAATAAACACTCACTTCTCAGATATGGAACGGAGATCGCTTATGACGTGTTTAAACTTGATGTACCTACAAGTGAAGGCATAGCTTTGACAGATATTCCAGCTGTGAATCTGAATATGAAAGATGTTGCTTTGTCGGATAAGAATTTTGGCAACATCGTTGTCTCTAACGACATTTTCAGTTTCACATTCTCCACAGAGAAAGGTCTTCCTATCTCATTCATCTATAAGGGAGAAGAGATGTTGGCTGGCGAGATAAAACCTAATTTCTGGCGCGCCCCGACGCTCAACGACGACGTGGATCATAACGCATTGTCTAAATGGACTAATGCTAATTTGAACGAGCTTACAATAAGACCAGCAAGTTTCCATGCTGATAAGATAGACGACACACGTGCTTTTATAAGAACAAATCTTGAACTCGTAAATAATAGGGGAGATGTAGTTATAATGGTGGAGCAAGTGTATGAAATAAATGGTTTTGGAGATGTTATCATCTCAAATAATATTCAAGCGTCAGAGGTGGTAGCTACTTTCCCAAAGATAGGCACACAGTTTAAAATGCCTTTGACATTCGACAATGTTAGATATTTTGGTAAAGACACAGAGAATTATCCTGATAGAAACACCTCAGGTAAGATTAACGTTTATGAGAAGAAGGCAGGAGGCTTATTTGAGTTACATGTAGAACCTCAAGATAATGGCAATCACTCTGATACGCGTTGGATGGCGTTGACAAATAAAGAAGGTCATGGAATATTTGTGACAAGCGACGAACTCTTCAACTTTAGTATATATCAATATTCAGATGAAAATCTTTCAACAGCTGAGAGAATCAATGAGATGGAACTCGCCGACTATTGGACTGTCAATATAGATTACAAACAGGCACCTCTTGGTACTGCAACATGTGGTCCTGGTGTCCTCGACAAATATATCATCAAGAACAAACGTTACGAATATACCATAAGGTTACGTCCTTTTGTTGAGAGTGATATTAAAGAAGAGCAATTGTATAAACAAGATGTCTTTGCTACATTCAATATGGTTTCAACACCTGTTATTAATTCTGATGCAAAGAGATTCGACAATGCAATGAAAGTATCTCTGAATTGCGATAACGCTGATGCTAAGATTTATTATACATTGGATGGTAGCGAGCCTACTAAGAAGTCTAAACTTTATACTAAACCATTTACAATAGAAGAGAGTGTTACTGTCAAGGCAAAAGCATTTGCTAAGAATAGCTTACCTTCTTTTACTTTGATTAAAGACTTCCATAGATTAAACATAAAGTCAACGACATATGTTAAAGATCCTAATGCTAACTACTCTAAAAATAAGGAGATAGCACTTATGGACGGTAAGAAAGGCGTAGCAGGAAATTGGTCGGAACACTGGATTGGCTTCTACGGTGATGATGCTGATATTACAATAGAACTTTCGCGTCCTTTGGATATTGAGGCGGTATATGTAGGCTTCGGAGCTTCGAGCAACGATTGGGTACTTGCTCCTAAGAATGTGATGGTGTCGGTGTCGCAAGATGGTGAGATATTCTCAGCTCCAGTGAGAGTGGAATATCCTGTATATAATGGACCAGCCGACAGAAAACGTCGTGAAGATGGCAGAGCTAAGATCAACGTGAAAGGCGTGAGATACATCAGAATAGAAGCAGAGAATTATGGCGTTCTCCCAGAATGGCACGACTATGCCGGAGAGAAAGCGTGGATAATGTTGGACGAAGTGACTATAAAATAGTCACTTTCCGATGCAGAAAAATTATTTTCCCACACAAAAAGTAAAATACATACTATAAATAATTAATATTCAGTATCTTATAAAGTCTCTCCGAAGGACAAAAGTGTATTCGGGGGACAGACAGGGGACTGTATTTTTGCAAAGAAACCAATAAAATATGCAAAAACGCACTTTTTTTAGAATTTTTAGCATATTTGCATTTCGTTGCATTGTCAAATGGCCTTTAATAGGAGCTGAAATTGCACCTGCAATTGCTATTAAATATAGTGGTTTAGTTTGGTCCAATGTATATATAGAATAGGAGTAAACTAAACTGTCTTTATCGTCATATTTAAGAGGTCTGTCATAGCAGTGGCTTTACACTCTTTAAAAATGGGCTTTACTCCTCTCATTTGCAGATGTTATGAGTTTCTTTATATCCGACGACCTTTTAGAAGGATTTTCTGAGAAGTGCCAAAACATACTCTTTTTGCT
>SUWU01000010.1 GCA_015061295.1 Lentimicrobiaceae bacterium | reverse complement strand
AGGAGCGACCTTCCTTAAGCATCGCCATGTATTTGAGCAATGCTTCACGATCATGTTTTTTACGCATAATAAAACCCCAAAAGTTTTTTGTCCAACTTTTTGGGGTCAGATCATGTTTGTTTATTTTCATTGGTATCATTGAGACGCATCAATGTTTGTTTATTTTCATTGGTATCATTGATACGTCTCTACTTATTGACATATTTTTTTATCTTTGCAGAAAAGAAAAAAAATTATGGAAGAGAAAATTTTTGACCCTAATGCAGCGGCGGCTCTTGGCTCTGGTATCTACGGCTTACCTTGTAGCGCCGAAGAAGCTGAGATAATAATAATTCCTGTTGAATGGGAACTCACAACAAGTTACAACAGAGGTACTGTCGATGGTCCTCAGGCTGTCTTCGACGGCTCAATGCAGGTAGATCTTCATCATCACGATTATCCTGATGTATGGCAACGTGGCATCTGGATGGACGAGTTTCCTCAAGAGTTACGCGAGCTTCATGATGAGTTGGTGCCGCTCAGCGAAGACATCATCGATGGCATTGAAAGCGGCGATGTTGATGAAAACCCTGAAGCTTACAAAGATAAATACATTGCAATAGAAAAAGGCTTCGACAAGATGTTCGCTTGGCTTAAAGACAGAATAGCTTATTGGAAGTCGCAAGGCAAGAAAGTAGGACTCCTCGGCGGCGACCATAGCACTCCTCTACCCTACCACACTTATTTCAACGAACAAGGTGAGGAATATGGCATCATCCACGTCGATGCTCATAGCGACCTAAGAATAGAGTTTGAAGGCTTCAAATACTCGCACGCTTCCATCTTCTATAACACGATGAAATACGACAACATAGAGAAGTTAGTACAGGTAGCCATCCGCGACTACTGCGATCAAGAGAAAGAAATCATCAACAAGTCAGAAGGCAGAATGGTGGTGTTCTACGACCGCGACAACCGCAGGAAGATGTATGAAGGCGCTACATGGAAATCGATATGCGACGACATAATCTCGCAGCTTCCCGACAAAGTATATATCTCTATCGACATCGACGGCTTAGATCCTAAGCTGTGTCCTAATACCGGCACTCCCGTTCCTGGTGGCATGGAATACGAAGAGCTGATGTATCTGTTGAACAGAGTGAAAGAAAGCGGCAAAGAAATCATTGGCTTCGACTTATGCGAGGTGTCGCCTGGCGACGACGAATGGGACGGCAACGTGGGAGCCAGAGTGCTGTATCATCTATGTGGGATCGTTTGATAAGTCGCTAACACCAAGTAGAGACGTATGAATGATTCCTGCAACATAAACAAACATTCATGCGTCTTAATAAACAAACATTCATGCGTCTTAATAAACAAACATTCATGCGTCTTAATAAACAAAAAAAGAGCCTTGCGGCTCTTTTTTTTTGCAGTATCGTTAAATATATTATTTTCTTTTTCTTAACGCTGCATATCCTAATCCCATACCAGCGAGGAGCAACAATCCTGTGCCCACAGGAGCGTCTTGATTAGATGTCTGCATATGTGCTGGTAATCTTGGAGTCTCAACTTCAGCACTGCGATAGTCTGAGAAGTTCTGTGTGAAGAAAGCATCTGACTGTGCGTTAGCTCCAACACCAAGACCCAAGATGATTGCTACTGTTGCTATTACTTTTTTCATCGTATTTAATTTTTAATTTGTTTCTACTTTTTATGTCTTTCTTCTGTCAAGAGACGCCATAGAGATGGCGTCTCTATAGGAATATTATTTATTCGATAACCATCTTTTGAACTTTAACATTGTTACCTTCTATCACGCGTACCATATAAACGCCATCGGCAAATAAGTCTGTCGAGACGCGGAATGTGGTGTCGCCGCAGTTGTTGAATGTTGCAACGTTACGTCCTAAGACATCAAATACGTTGATGATAGCATCGTTGCTGAGGTTGTCGAATATCAACTCACCATTGTTGATGTAGATGAAGCTGTCTTCAACTTCTGCATCTTTAGCCAACTTGATGACAAAACGATCTGGATCGTCGGTTGTTGTTGCCATGAAGGTGTAGCTATCTTTGAGTAAGTTGGTTTCTTTACCTGTTAAGTTATCAACAAGAATCATTGTCTCGTATTCACAGTTCTTAGCTTTGACAGCGATAGTGTATTCACCCATTGTCATTGCCTCGAAGTTGACAGGTACTTCTGTCACATCTTCTTCTACTGTTGCATAAGCGTAGTTGTTGAAGTCGCCTGGGATATAAACCATAGGAGCATATTCGTTCATGTGACCGATCTTTTCAAGACCAATACCATCGTTGAACGATACGTAAGCTACATCTTCAAATACGTTGTTGACAACTGTCACTGCGAGCATTGAGTTAGCAGCAGCTCTTGTTCGAGCATTTGTCTTAGAGATTGTGAGGTCGGCGCCTTCTTTTGCTTGTACGAGGAAACCAGCACCCGACTTGATAGGATTGTCTGATGTCACTACTTGCCATTCGCCATGATAGTTAAGTGTGTAATGTGCTTCAGCGAGATTACCATTGAAAGCAGCACCTTTGTAGATATTATGTGCAAATGGGTTACCGAGTAAGTTGAAACCTTTGAGTGATGAAGCCTCTGCTGAGAGTGTTGTTGTTACGTCTGCAACATTGAGTTCTCCTGCAAATGATAATTCTGTGTTAGCTGAGTTAGCATAGAGGTAACCGCGACCTTTTTCTATGACTGCGCTGTTGTTATCCCAATCTGTGTTGTTAGGACCTTCATCGTCAACATCGTCTTCGTAGTTCTCCCAGTAATGTGTTGGCTCATCGTAGCGATAGAGGTCGAACTCACCGCTTAATAAGTTTGTCACTTCTGAAGCGTCGATGTCAGCTGCGAGAGGCGAGCTGATAGTGTACCAGCCATCGTTATTATCAGCATCTGTATAAGCTTGGATACCTTTTACGAATGTTGCCATGACACCTTTGTTGCTATGTACGAGCTGACCGCCAGCGTTGATTGTGATGTCTGCAGCTACAGAGTCTATAACTGTTGAAGCTGTGAGAACACCACCTTCACCGATTGTCAAAGTACCATTGTCAACTAATACAGCCTTAGCTACAGCACCTGTTCCGTTTACAGTACCAGCTGCTTTGATTATAGCTACTTCTTCTGCTGTAGGAATATGAGTTCTTGACCAGCTTGTTGCTGAACTCCAATCACCATTATTAGTTACTAACTTATTACCTTTACCGATGAGGTTAGACCAAGCAATATTAGACTCACCTGTTACAGTTTCTCTTCTGACAACCACATTATCAAGACCAAGTCCGTAACCTGTGTCATGATCATAATTCTCAAAGGCAATATATAAAGTTTTTTGCAATGGCAAAGATACTTCCATTAGAGTCCAATCTTCAACAGATGCTGTGTTATAATCTGTTAACGGTGTCCAAGGACCTGTTGGAGTATCACCATAAACAACTCTAAATTTATTAAAGTATTCTTCGAGGTTTCCATATTGTGGTGCTATACATACAAATTCGAGTGTTGATTGTATAGAAGCATCAATCTCTGGTGTTACAAGGTAAAATTTTTCGTTACTGTCTAGACCTGAACAAATTATTGAATATCCATCGTATGCTTGGAATAAACCATCAACCTGTTGATTTAATATAAGCCAGTTATTCCAACCTGTTGACAAATCTGTTTTAGTCCAGCCCATTGACATGGTTTCATCAGAGAAGTCTTCAGATAAGGTGTTACCTTGTTCGTTGTATATAGCAGATACACCCCATTGATAGATACCGTCTGTTTTTGTTGCCCAGTCTGTATATTCGTATTCTTCTGCTGTGATTCCTGTAGCCAACGGTGTTGGTTCGTCATCAGAGAGAATATCTTTCACATAAACATTATAGAGGTTAGTGTTTTCATGGAATCTGATGTTATCGATGAAGAAAGCATCTTCATAGAAATAGTTACCATCATCTTTTACATATTCCCATCTGAATTTATATGTTTGGTCTCCTTCAACTGTATAGTCTGTGTAGCCTGACCGACTCCATGATCCTTTGCCCAAATAGTTTTCTCCTACCTGCTCACCGTTAACAAGGAATCTACCATAATCTGAGAGATAATTTCCAGTAGAACTTATTCTATAGTAGAAACGCATTGTAGTACTATATGGAACATAAACTTCCAACTCTAAGAATGAAGTAGTTTCTCCGAATTCATAAACTCCATCATCATACTTTTCACCTGTATCTGGATTAATTGGGTCAATGTCATAATCGGAGTTGGTTGACTTCACGCAGTAACCACCGAAGAAGTCATAGTCATCATCATCATCTTCTACATCATCTACAAATCCGTTAGCTACCACTTCCCAAGGATAGTCGGCGCTAGTCTTCCAGTTGTATTTAAATGCACCATTTTCGAAGTCTTCATACATTGGTTCAGAGATAGAGTTCAAAGTCCATTCAACGTCAACGACATTTTCATCTCTTTCTGTAGCAACCACCTCTGGCATTGTCTTAGCTGATACGAGATAGAAGTCTTGTTCGAATTCTTTATCTGTAGGAACATTGACAAGCACTTCGTTTCTGATATAACCAGTACATGATGCGCCAGCTATATAACTACCAGCTAATGCTGTTATTATTGAATAATATCCAGATTCATTAGTTGTTGCAAAAGCAGTACCATAGGTTACTGTAGCACCTTGGATAGGTTCTTTTGTATAATCATCATATACGTAACCCTTAACACCCATTGAGTAAGTATTTACCTTAAGTGCTACTGACTCTGATTCTGCTGTCACATCCCAATCATCGATTGGATATACAGCCTCTACGGTAATTTCGTATGGCTCATTTTTATAAGGAAGACCGCTCAATACAAATGTTGTTGTTGTTTTTGTAACTGATTCTCCCCATTTTTCACCATCTACTAAGATGTTGTAATAACCTTCAACTTCACCAAAGTCAACTCCTGTCCATGAAAGTTCTGAAGTTTGACCTAAATCTATTACCTCTTTTGACAGAACGAGATTTTGAGGAGCATCGAAGTCTGTAGCGAATCTCCATAAATCACCTTCTGTTGTACCAGCAGGATTTTGTGCATCAACTCTCCAATAATATACTGTGTTGGTTGTAAGATCACTTAATGGACATGAAGGATTTGCTTCTAAATAGTTATTCCACTCTATCATGGTTTCTGTTGGAGGATTTGTAGTTCCGAATAACACTTGATATTTTTCAGTATTAGCACCAAAATTCCATTTCAACTGTCCTATCGTTGTTGCTATACCAAGAGCCTTATCTTGAGGTGATACAGCTACAGCCTTCTCTGGTGCCTCCAAGTTTTCAGAAGTAATATTGACATTGAAGCTATTGCTACTGCTTATATTTTCGAATTGTGCTGCTGCCACGATATAATATGTTCCTTCTCCAAGCATAAAGTTAAAGGTTGTACCTTCTCTTGTTGCACGTGTATCTTCTTCATACAATCTGTAGTTATCGAATTTTATCATACCGTTAACACTACTATTATGACGTATGCCGAAATAATACTTCTTACCAGCATACTCACTCAAATCGAGTGTCACTGTCTCGAAGTTTGCATTCACTGCTTGTGTTGCGCTCTTCAAAACAACAGCTTCTGAGTAGTCTTCGTTTTCCGACAACAATATTTCATAATATTGTCCAGCAGTTACAACATTTATATCATATGATAATTTAGCTTCTTCTGACACATAATATTTATCTAATGTCCAGCATTGATTGTTTTCTGTACCACCAAAAACGGATGTTCTCGAAGATCTCAAATAATATGGGGATACATTATAATCTACAACAAAATTATTACCATTGCCATCTTTATCTGTGAGACTTAATCCTGTAGCATCTTCAAAATTAAATTCAAATCCGAAGAAGACACCTGTTGATTGTTCTCCATATCCTACGTAGTTTGTCAAGCCAGGGCCACCTTCACCGCCGAAGTCATCTGGATAGACATAAACGAGAGGGTTGGTACCAGTAACAGTAACATCTATATCAGCTGCTTTACCTTCTTCTATAGTCATCTTGAAGACAGCGTCGCTATGTTTTGACGTAGCGCCTTCTAAGAGATAGTTATGCAACATATCAGTAGCAGTTACACTATATTGATTAGAATTAACCACATAAGGTTTTTCATAAACATCACCTACATATGGTTCATAAACTATATAAGATATTTGTATTTCTTTCTTTTGACCATCTCCATAATTTATTATCATCTTAGCTGATTCTTGAGCGAAAGTAGCATCCGCGCCATAACCACCGAAGAAGCCCTCATAAAATGTTTCATTATTAAGATCATGTGTAAGCTGTAATGACAGAGGTTCACCACCTGGTGTTAAGGTTACATTATTTACTGGAGATGTCAACATAGCATAATTCAATACCATTTCAGTACCTTCTACTACATTTCCGTGTTCATCAAGTTCTACATAATTATCTTCAATTGTTATAGAATTGATTTGTAAGTTGGTGGTGCCATCTGGTGTGATAACGATATCTATAGGACGCATCCATGCTTTGATAGGACGATAACCCATATCGATAGAACTTACCTCCACGTTGTTAACCATCACCTTTGGTTCTGATGATTTCTCTGTTATAGTTATGGTCTCTTCACGTCTTGTAGAACAACCTGTAGCAGAAACTGCTGTTACAGCAACTTTATGATCACCTAAACTTTGGAATTGATATGTGAATGTTGCTTCATTCTTATCTACTTGAACAACATCATCAATCTCCCAGATGTATGATGCATCAATATTACTTGTTGCTGTGAATGTTATATCTTCATATATGGTTGTTTTATCCCATGATAAATTGACCACCACTGGAGAAGCAGTAATAAAGACAGATTGAGTAGCTACATTGCTTACACCTGATTTTGTAACTGTGAGAGTTACGGGATAAGTACCAGCCTCTGCAAAAGTATGTGTCACTGTTGCATTGTTAGAAACTACTTCTTCACCGTTGAAGTTCCATACGAAGCCTTCGCCTTCACCAAAGTTCCAGCCACCGTTAGGAGTATATGTTGTATTGGTAAACTCAACTTCTTGACCAGCACAAAGATTATTTACATCGAATGTAGCTTTAGGATAGATGATGACGCTATGTGTTTTTTCTGCAGTACAACCTTTACGGTCTGCATCTACTGTATAATAGAATGTACCATCATTATCAAAAACATGGGAACCTATATCTGTTTCATCCTCTGGATTACTACTTGCAGGATATAATGCACCATCAACAACAAGTTCTATGGCGTATTTTGTACCTTCTTTATGATCATTTACTGTGTATGTTAGAGTTTCACCAACGAAGCCATATCCATTAGTACCCATAACTACAGCAGCATTAGGTGTTGGATTGATGATGAGTTCTTCTATATCTTCTTTTGATACACCATTTTGAGTTACAACGAGTTTAATAGTATAAGTACCAGAATTTGCGTTTGAGTAGGTATATTCTCTTACATTTTCTTCAAGTAAATAATCCACTCCATCTACTACTAAATACCAATCATATGTAGCATTTTCAACTTTTGTAGCGTACATCTCGAATCTGTTGTAATTTTCACCGTAACAGATTTCTGTAGCATCTACGTTTATTGTTGCTTCGAGCTCAGTTTGAGCTTCAGCTACATATCCAAGTTTGATATGATTGTTTTGGTTTAAAAAGCCATCTGTTGTATAACCATAGTTAATATCAATATTAGTAGCATCATATGGTGTATCACTACTACTATATCTTACTATAGAACGGGCTTCAGTTGTAGAATAATGACCAAATTCAAACGCACTACCATCAGTGCTTCCTGTCTTATCATTTACACAGACTAAGATATTGGTACCAGGTTCGTAAGTAAATGGTTCTGTAAACGAAATGGTTGTCCAGTTATCTTGGACAAATGTCACGTTTCCTGAGACGTTTCCAGAGTAATTAGGAGTAGCAGTACCAAGCATATTAACAAAATCAGTTGTTGTAGAGAAAGCTTCCTTATCTGTCTTAACTAAATACACATCAATATTACGAGCATTATTATTACACCATGTAGCATAGAAAGATATAGAGTTAATCTGTGAAGATTCTTTTATGTCCAATTCCTCTGCGGTATAAATTTGCTGAGTAATAGAATAATTTTTTTCGGTATAAACAGGTAAATATTCACGGGAAGACAAGTCCTCATTTGTACCTATTTCAACTTCCTTATTTTCGTTAACAACTCTAACTTGAACTGTTTTAGTTTCATTACAGAGATAATCCCCAATAGTATTTGAATAAGAAAAATTATTATCTGCTTCAAAAACTAAATCAGCATCCACTGTAGGTACATACGAAAGTACGATGGTATCTGGATTTGCAGGGTTTGAAGTCTTATATGTATAATTAGTATAGTCAGGACCATTTATATTCATATAACTAGGTTCAGGTTCATACACTACTTCTATAGTTGCAGTTTCTCCATAATTTACAACAACAGACGCAGGTAGTTCAAATACAGGTTTCTTGTAAACTGTCAGTGTTATATCGTCTGACGATGTTGTTTCTCCATCGTCAACTGTACATTTCAAAGTAACTTCATTGGAAACTGTTCCTGATCCTACTGCTTCTGGTGTGAAGGTTGGATTTGCTGCTGTTGCATTTTTCAAAGAACCACCACCTGAAACAATTTCCCATATATAGCTATAATTTTCTGTACCGCCTGTTGCTGTAGCTGTGAGTTGAATATCAGAACCTTCACAGCCCTTTGCATCATTATCAGCAGATAAAGTTAACATAAGAGGAATATCTCCACATGCTTCAAATGTAATAGTACTATTAGGAGCGTTTCCTTGACTAACTGAATAAATTATCGTTTCGTCCTCATATTTTATAACATACGAACATTCCGAAGCATAGCTTCCAGTTATAAATGAGACTGTAATTTGGCTACCTGTTGGTACATTTAAAGTTTCTGTTATTTTTTGATTATCAGTATTAGTATAAGGATCAGGATCATTATATTCAACATTTACAACTTTATCTCCATATGATACTTGCAAATAAGAACCATTCCAACCATCGCCGTAACTATCTGTCATTTCAAAAACAATAGTACATTTTGTTGAAGAGTCTAAAACCACCACTTCTATTTCTTCAGAAGTGACAGATGATGTTCCATCATTTACTGTACAGGTAAATTTGTAGGTACCTGCTGAAGTAGGTTTAAAAGTAGCTACAGCTTGGTCTGTGTTGTAGAAGTCAGTAGCGGCAGGGCTACCTTCGGTGCATGTCCAATTATAAGTGTAACTACCACTGCCACCTGTTGCCGAAGCCGTAAGAGTTACAGTCTCGCCTGTATATACTTCTGACGCACTTGCATATGCTGATGTTATCTCTAATGGAGGTTTCACATACTCTTCGAGAGTCCAGGTAGCACGATTACTAGTACCGCCATCACAATAAGGTCTATATGCACCTTCTTGGTATTCCACTTTATAATACGTACTACCATTTTTAATGTAAAAATTGTTATTACCAGCATCTTCTAATTCTAACTTAGCAGTTGAACTTGTCACTGTAGTCTCATAAGCAGAAACCATCCAACTGTTCGGATGTGATATATAATATCCATTTACAGATTTGAAATAATATTTACCATCATCTGCTTCTTCCAATTTAAATATCTGACCATCATTATTGCTGGAAGATGCAAGATTCACACCGCTATATCCAGCACTACTACCAATGTTGGCTGATGTAATTTGATAAATATTCAAATACTGATTGGTATTTACATCTTTTATCCTATACTGTTTATTAAGGTCGATAGCGCTTTCTGATTCTTCAGTAACTTTAACAGTGGGTCCACTCCCAATTGTAAATTGGATATTGTTTCTGTAAGCATAAACTTGTTTTTGTATTGCAGCCGTAGGATTCGATACATCTATTGCACTTGTATGTCTTGCTGCTATTGCATAATAATTAGGCCAACCTCCAATATCATGTGTTAAAAATGACGTTGAAGATCCATTGGTAGTACCCATATTATCCAAGACAGCAACTAACAGATTTCCACCATTGTATTGATAAGGTGGTTGAAACTCTATATTACACAAATTTCCATCTAATGTTACATTGCCAGAAAACAAAGGTGCATCATCTAATATTACAAAATCAGAACTACTAGAGAATGATCCTTTATCCACTTCTGTCATATATACAGTCCAATTAAATGTTGATGTACCAACAGTTCCTCCAACTGTAAATGCTATAGATGATATATAGCTTCCACTTGAGATACCCGCTGTACTTAACTCTGTACTTGTATATATTTGTTGAGTAAATGTTGCAGGAATTTCGGAATAGGCTCCAGTAGAAATAGTTTGACAAGAACCTGTCCCACTTCCCACCGTTACGGTTGTTTGAGCGTTCAGGGGTGATAGCCACCCTACCACGCACGTTAAAAATAAAATTAGTAGTTTTCTTTTCATAACTTAAAAATTTTGTTAATAATTAATATTAAAAGTTCAAAAATTTAATCAAATAATAACACCCTAAAAATCAAATATTCAGTATTTACTGCACACAACGGCATAATAATCAATAATAAACAAATCTCGCAAATATATAAACAATATCAATACGATATACAAAAATTGTTAAAAAAAATTAATAAGCTAAAAGCCACCCCTGCCGCCTTGGAGAAATCGCGTTAAGAAATTTCAAGGTCGAAGCGGTTAAAACAAAAATACTGTCTGAGCGCAGCGAGTTTATTTTTGTTCAGCTTCAACCTTGAAATTTTAGCAGATTTATCCGCAGCGGCGAGCTTTTTCTGTTTCTCTTTTTTGCGGCAAAAAAGAGAAAGAAAAGACAATGAGATAAAGGATAAGGGATATGGGATATGGGATATGGGATATGGGATAAGGGATAAAGGCTATTGGCTAAAAGCTAATGTTAAAAACTTTTAACTTTTTTTCTCTTGACAAAAGGGGTAAAAATATTGTATCTTTGCGAAGTTAAACCAATTAAATTCAATTTTTATGAAAGATGAAGTATTTATCGAAAGTCCTTACATCCAGGACACGCCTATTATCAGAGGCGAGGATGCAAAACGGTTCCTACAAAGAATGATGGAAAATCATAAGGAAACTCCCGAAGAGAGAGACAGACGTGAGGCTGATTATGAGATGATAATGAAAAATTCCGAAGGATACCTATGATGAAATCTAATGAATGCAATTTTGACAACTATTATGTAAGAAGATTGCGAAAAGATGAAACGATAAAGTCGTTCGACTGCGGCGACGCCGACCTGAACGACTTTATCTGGAATCGTGCAGAGAGCTATAACAAAGCCTTGTTATCAGTGACTTACGTCTTTGAGCACAAGGCATCTGGTAAAGTGATAGGATATTTCAGTCTCGCCAACGACAAAATCTCCATCGACGACTTCAGCAACAACACAGAGTTTAACCGTTTCAGAAGACATCGTTTCGCGAACGAGAAGCGCATCAAGAGTTATCCTGCTGTGAAAATATGCCGCTTAGGAATAGACAACGACTTCCATGGATACGGCGTTGGTACAAAACTACTCAATTTCATAAAGTCATATTATAAAAAAGGTAATAACGCTGGATGCCGCTTCCTAACCGTTGACGCTTATCATAACGCTGTGACGTTCTATGAAAGAAACAGTTTTCATCAACTTCAACAAGAAGAAAAGAAAACAAAACTACTGTATTACGACCTTAATGACATAATAAGCTAATGGATAAGGGATATGGGATATGGGATAAGGGCTATTGGCTGTTGGCTAAAAGCTAATGTTAAAAACTTTTAACTTTTTTTCTCTTGACAAGAGGGGTAAAAAGGTTGTATCTTTGCGAAGAATATTATTAATCATTTAAAATTTAGTATCATGAGAACAAAAACCGAAAACAAAGTTACTTATTACATTTATTGCATCAATCATTTTGCAGAAAGATTTAAATTATCTCCTAAAGATTCATTTAATTATCTGTTTCAGTATGGAGGCATGCTCTTTTTGGAAGACTTTTACGATGTAGAACATTTACTGTCTTTAAATGATACAGTGGAAGATCTGGTTGCAGTTTGTAAAAACAGAGGAGGATATTTGCAATGAGACTATATCATGGAACCAATGTTGACATTTATGAAATCGACATCAACAAATGTAATCCCAACAAAGATTTTGGTCAAGGCTTTTATCTTACCGACATAAAAGAGCAGGCTATTTCTATGGCAAAAAGGAGAGTAAGAATTGACAAATCTGGAGAAGTTGTCATCATCGAATATAATTTTAACGAAGAGCATCTAAGCAATGGATCATTAAAAGTAAAAATATTCGATAAACCATCTAAAGAGTGGGCTTTATTTATATTAAACAACAGGCGAAACTCCACATTAAAATACCAACATGATTATGACATTGTTATTGGACCTGTTGCAAATGACGGAGTGGTCTTTCAATTAGATAGATATGAAAATAATATGATAACCTTAGACATTTTAGTTGAAGAATTATCATACCAGAAATTAAACAAACAATATTTCTTCGGAACAGAGAAGGCTATTTCAAAATTAATCAGATTATGACCAAAGAACAAACATTTCTTATTGATTGTTTAGTTGAGAAAATGTCTCTAAAATTATCGTCAGACAAAGGCATCTCGATTATCGAAGCCTTAAACATAATATATAACTCTAATCAGTATGAGTTGATATTAGATTTAAAAACAGGCTTATACTATCAAAGTGCCGATTACAATTATCTAAATCTTTTGAAAGAACTACAACTATTATAAGCTAAAGGCTAATGGCTAAAAGCCAAAAGCCATTAGCTAATCTCCTTATATCAGAGTAAAGCTGACAGTGAGTCCAGCCATGACAATAGACACCATACTCATCAACTTAATCAATATATTAAGCGATGGGCCTGCTGTATCTTTGAAAGGATCTCCTACGGTATCTCCTACCACTGTTGCCTTATGTTGTTCTGAGCCTTTGCCACCATGATTACCTTCTTCTATATATTTCTTGGCGTTATCCCAAGCACCTCCTGCATTAGCCATGAAGACAGCAAGCACAAATCCTGTAGAAAGTCCTCCTATCAAGAGTCCCAACACTCCTGCTACTCCAAAGACGACACCTACTACTATTGGCGTTACGATAGCGAGTAACGATGGGAACAGCATCTCTTGTTGCGCACCTTTTGTAGAGATACCGACACAGCGTGCATAGTCAGGCTCTGCCTTACCTTCGAGTATGCCTTTTATCTCACGAAACTGACGTCTCACCTCCTCCACCATCTTCTGTGCAGCACGACCTACGGCATTCATGGTAAGACCGCAGAACAAGAACGACATCATAGCACCTATAAAGACTCCTACCAACACTTTAGGGTTCATAAGGTTGACTTGATAATATTCCATAAAGTCAATCAACGATGACGCTTCTATCTGCTCCACGCTAAGAGCTATGGTATCAGTCACTTGAGCGAGTCCGTTACTAGCATTTTCAGCGAGACGTACAAGAGCAATCTTAATCTCTTCCACATAAGATGCGAGGAGGGCAAGAGCCGTGAGTGCCGCCGAACCGATGGCAAAGCCTTTACCAGTAGCGGCAGTAGTGTTACCGAGAGCGTCTAAGGCATCGGTACGTTTACGCACCTCTGCACCGAGTCCACTCATCTCAGCGTTACCTCCAGCATTATCAGCGATAGGACCATAAGCGTCGGTAGCGAGGGTGATACCCAAGGTAGAAAGCATTCCTACAGCTGCTATACCGATGCCATATAATCCTAAGGAGAGATTCTCAGCAGATAAGAAATTATTCACATCAAATCCTATCGCGCACAGATAAGCTAATATGATAGCGACTCCTATGGTGATGACAGGCACTGCCGTGGAGATCATTCCGAGACCGAGACCCGATATTATCACCGTAGCAGGTCCTGTGTTAGCACTCTCTGCCACTTTCTTTGTCGGACGATATGACTGTGAGGTGTAATACTCTGTGAATTTACCTATAATAA
The DNA here is from genome assembly GCA_015061295.1 of Lentimicrobiaceae bacterium. Taxonomy (GTDB): domain Bacteria; phylum Bacteroidota; class Bacteroidia; order Bacteroidales; family F082; genus Limimorpha. The sequence continues at coordinate 50,215 of SUWU01000010.1, read as the reverse complement.
CACCTGCTAAGAGACCTACCACCACAGAGAAAGAGATGCCAAGCCAATTCTCTATGCCGAGACCCCACAATATAAAGAATGTAGCTATCGCGATGAGTATCGAGCTTGTGTTAGTACCTCTGCTTAAAGCACCGAGCAGCTGCTTCATATTAGTATCTTCTTTCGTTCTGACAAGGAAGATACCTATCACCGACAACAGCACTCCTACCGCTGCTATGAGCATTGGAGCAAATATGGCTTTAAGCTGCATCCCGTCGGCTGCCGATCTAGCGAAGGCCGCTGCGCCAAGAGCCGCCGTAGCTAGTATAGAACCTGCATATGACTCATAGAGGTCGGCGCCCATACCTGCGACATCGCCTACATTGTCACCTACATTATCTGCTATAGTGGCAGGATTACGAGGGTCATCTTCTGGTATGTTATACTCTGTCTTACCCACAAGGTCGGCGCCAACATCGGCAGCTTTGGTATAGATACCACCACCAACACGAGCAAACAACGCCTGAGTAGAAGCGCCCATACCGAAAGTCAACATAGTAGTAGTGATGGCTATCATGTCGTAGTCGGTGAAACTCGTCAAGATAATAAACCACAAACTGATGTCGAGGAGAGCGAGACCTACTACGGTGAGTCCCATAACAGCACCCGAACGGAAGGCTACCTTAAGACCGTCATTGAGCGATTTTCTCGCTGCATTAGCGGTACGAGCCGAGGCATAAGTGGCAGTCTTCATCCCAAAGAAACCTGCCAAGCCAGAGAAGAAACCACCAGTAAGAAAGGCAAACCAGACCCATTCGTTTTGTAAATTGAAATACGCCATCACAGCAAAGATGACTGCCAAAATTATAAATACAATAATAACAACTTTATACTGTTGTTTCAAATATGCCATAGCTCCTTTTCTTACATGAAGAGCGATCTTCTTCATAAGATCAGTGCCTTCATCTTCACCAAGCATACTCTTATAAAAATAATAGGCAAAACCAAGTGCTACAACAGAGGCTGCCAAGACTAAATAAATAATGTAATCCATAACACAAAGAAGTTAGTTAATAATAGAATTTTATATGTTTTTTCATTAAGTTTGATGCAAAGTTGAGAAATATTTTTTTAATATCATAGAGAAAAAAATAAAAATTCTCAAAAAATAAAATTTTGTTTTTTTTAATTGAAATAATGTTTGTATTTTTGTAAAATGAATAGGATTTTATTAGAGGTCATCGGCATATCTTATAGCAATTCACAGAACGGAGCTTACACCTTGTTAGTCGGAGAACACGGAGCAAAAAAGTTTCTTCCTATCGTCATAGGTGAGGCTGAGGCTCAGTCTATCGTTATAATTTTGGAGAACATAGATCATCCAAGACCAATGACTTACGATTTGATGAGAGACATCACTGAACATTACTCCATTAAAGTAAAAGAGGTTGTCATCAGCAAATTCAAGAACGGTTTATTTTATTCTGAACTTCATTGTGAACATGATGGCAAAGTGACGATATTCGATGCACGTCCTTCCGATGCTATAGCATTGGCTTTACATCACAAATGCCCGATATACACCTATTCTAATGTCATTGACGAGGCTGGCATCAACGCTAACGACATTCACTTCGAGAGCGACTGTGACAACGACAATCACGATGAAGAACGTTCATCTGTAAGCATCGAGGAGTTAGAGTTAATGCTTAGAGATGCGATAGATAATGAAGATTATAGTACAGCCGCTGAATTAAGAGATATTATCAAAGAAAGAAAAAAAACAAATCAGATATGAGACAGTATTTGGATTTATTACAACACATACTCGACAACGGTTATCAGAAAGGCGATCGTACAGGAACCGGCACCATCAGCACTTTCGGTTATCAGATGCGATTTAATTTAGAAGAAGGTTTCCCTCTCCTCACCACTAAGAAGGTTCACCTTCGTTCTATAATACATGAATTGTTATGGCTACTCAATGGAGACACCAATATCAAATATCTTCACGACAACAGAGTCACTATATGGGACGAATGGGCTGATGAGAATGGAGACCTCGGTCCTATATATGGCGCTCAATGGCGCAACTGGAACAACGAAGGCATCGACCAGATAGCTGATGTTGTCAAAGCCTTAAAGGAAAATCCTAACAGCCGACGTCATATAGTAACAGCATGGAACCCCAGCGTGCTTCCCGATGAGAAGTCAAGAGACTTCGCTGGCAACGTAGCCCAAGGTAAAGCAGCCCTCCCTCCATGTCACGCTTTCTTCCAATTCTATGTAGCCGACAACAAACTGTCGTGTCAGCTTTATCAAAGAAGCGCCGATGTATTCCTCGGGGTGCCTTTCAACATAGCATCTTATTCTTTGCTAACAATGATGCTTGCTCAGGTGTGCAACTTAGGTCTCGGCGAATTTATACATACCTTCGGCGATGTTCATATCTATAACAATCACATAGAACAGGTAAGACTGCAGCTTAGCAGAGAACCACGTCAGTTACCAACAATGCGTATCAACCCTGACGTAAAAAGTATTTTCGACTTCAAATATGAAGACTTTAAATTAGAAAATTATAATCCTTACGATGCTATCAAAGCTGAGGTGTCGATTTGAGAAGTTAATAGTTAAGAGAATTAATAGTTAAGAGTTAATAATTAAGAAAAAATATAAGAATATGAAGCCAAAGATTTCTATCGTAGTAGCTATGGCAAAGAATAGAGCCATCGGCAGAAATGGTCAGTTGTTATGGCATATATCCAACGACCTCAAACATTTTAAGAGTGTAACATCAGGTAAATGTGTCGTCATGGGACATAACACATACGTCTCATTACCAAATCAGAAGGCGCTACCTAACAGACGTAACATCATAATATCCGATCGTCTCGACGCAGCTCCAGAAGGTTTTGAGTTAGCTACTTCAATCCCTAAAGCCATGGAACTCGTCGCTAACGAAGCAGAGATATTTATCATGGGAGGCGGCATGATTTACGAACAGTTTTTAAACAAAGCTGATAGTCTTTACCTCACACGCGTAGAGAAAGAGTTTGAAGCTGACACCTACTTCCCTATCGTCAACTTCGAGGAATGGGAACTCACCGATTTAGAAGTCATCGATGATGATCCTCAAGTAGATTATTCATATAGATTTGAGACTTGGGAAAGAAAGAAATAATCTGATATTAAGTAAAAAAGGCGTCGAGGACGCTTTTTTTTGTTAACGAACAATTAACACTTTATTATCAGGTTTTCTGTTTCTTTTTCTTTGCTGCAGGAAACAACACATTATTTAATATAAGTCGATAGCCTGGCGAGTTAGGATACATATCCAATTCTGTTGGCGGGTCGCCTACAAGATGCTGATAGTCTTCTGGGTCGTGGCCTCCATAAAAAGTAAAGAAACCATTTCCGAAGTTACCATGAATATATCTGTCTTCGTTAAGAGCCGCATTGTCGCCGAGAACCACGATACTCGGTTTCACGTAGCGTTTATCAAAAGCCGTAGTCTGTCCCATAAAACCTTTTATCAATCTCTCATGCGACTGAGTTAGCATTGTCGGCACAGGATCCCATTTCGCAGAGAAGTCGAACAAGAGGAAATAATCGTTACCTTCTTTCACTGATTTAGAACGATTTTGAGTCACGTCAATATTTGAGACTTCATACTCCTGCGGATTTGTCGAGATGGTAAAATCAGTAAAGGCGAAGCAGTTATCGTAATTCAATTTTTCAGAAGCGTTGGGAGTCATGCCGTCGCCGTCGAACATCACATCGCAGATGTCGATACCATCAGCGGCAAGAGCGATGTCGAAGCTATCTGGAGCTGAACACATTGAAAAGAGATAACCTCCACCTGCAACGAAGTCTCTGATTTTTTTCACCACAGCGAGTTTCAGTTGCGACACCTTATTGTAACCGTGACGTTCAGCCGTCTCCTGTTGTTTCTTCACATCTTCCTGATACCATGGATAATTACGATAACGCGCCCAGAATTTTCCAAACTGTCCTGTAAAATCCTCGTGGTGCATGTGTAGCCAATCGTATGTCGGTAGCACACCTTCCATCACTTCGTCGTCATAGATGATGTCATAAGGAATTTCAGCATAGGTCAGCGCCATCGTCACAGCATCGTCCCAAGGAAGGATGGTTTTTGGAGCATAGACAGCGAGACGCGGCACTTTCTGAAGTTTCATCTCGTCCATATTGACGTTAGGATCGGCGATTTCAGCGAGTATGCCTTCAGCCTGAACATCGGCGATGACTTGAAAAGAGACGTTACGAAGCTTGCATTCACGCTCAAACATATCGTGATAAGGAATGAGATAAGAGCCGCCTTTATAATTGAGGAGCCAGCTTATCTCCACCTCGCGTTCTAAAATCCAATACGCCACGCCGTAAGCCTTCAGATGGTTCGTCTGAGTGTCGTCCATCGGAATGAGGATATAGGCAGCGTCCAGTTTAACAGTTGATAATAAAAGCAATAATATTATTAAAAGGTATTTTTTCATCATATAATGATTTATCGCAAAGATAAAAAAATAAAATATTAATTAATGGTATATCATTGAATTTAATTTTATATTTTTGCGTTCAAGAAAAAAAATCAATTCAATAATAAATCATATCATGGAAAATACAGAAAATTTAAAGAAGACCGTTTTCAACGAGATACATCGTGAAATGGGTGCTAAGATGGTTCCTTTCGCAGGTTTCGACATGCCTGTTCAATTTGAAGGCGTTAATATAGAACATGAAACAGTACGTAAAGGCGTTGGTGTTTTCGACGTCTCTCACATGGGCGAGTTCCGCGCTAAAGGTCCTAAGGCTTTCGCTTTCGTACAACGTTGCACAACAAACGACGTAGCAGCTTTGACCGACGGTAAAGTTCAATATACATGTCTTCCTAACGGCAAAGGCGGTATCGTTGACGATATGTTAGTCTATCGCGTTGCAGCTGACGAATATTTCATGGTTCCTAACGCAGCCAACATCGACAAAGACTGGGCATGGATGGCAGCAGTGGCACAAGAAATGGGTATGGAACTTGGCGTTGAGTTTATCAACGAAAGCAACCAATGGTCACAATTAGCTGTTCAAGGTCCTTTAGCATTGAAAGCTATGCAAAAGCTCACAGCAACAACTGTTGAAGACATGGAATACTACACATTCAAGATTATAGAATTTGCTGGAGTAAAAGACATCATCTTCTCAACAACAGGTTACACAGGCTCAGGCGGATGCGAGATTTACATGCCAAACGACAAAGCTGTAGAGATTTACAAGAAAGTTTTAGAGGCAGGTGCTGAGTTCGGCATCAAACCTATAGGTCTCGGCGCACGCGACACCTTACGTCTCGAAATGGGTTTCTGCTTATACGGCAACGACATCTGCGACACCACATCACCTATAGAAGCAGGCTTAGGCTGGATCACAAAATTCGTTGATGGCAACGACTTCATCGACAGAGAATATAACGAGAAACAAAAAGCAGAAGGTGTAACACGCCAATTACGCGCCTTTGAAATCACAGGTAAAGGCATAGCTCGTCATGAATATGAAATCTGCGATGCAGAAGGAAACAAGATAGGTGAAGTAACATCAGGAACAATGGGACCATCTGTAAAGAAAGCTATCGGTATGGGTTATGTAGCTAAATCACACTGCAAATTAGGCAATGAGATTTATATCAAAATTAGAGAGAAACTTGTTCCTGCAACAATAGTAAAACTCCCATTCTACAAAGGAGAATAATTGAATAATATACAATTAAGTTAAGAGGCTGTCATTTTTTGGCAGCCTTTTTTTTATGACATATCCATACAACAATTCAAGTCATTCTCTCCTCTACTTATTGTCTCGTTGACTTATTGTCTCGTTGACTTTTTTTTCTTATCTTTGCAAAAAATTCACGATGGAGCCAGCTTTACTTATTTTAACATTAGGAACATTAGTATTTGCAGCGCACTGGTTTGCAGAGATTTTTAGTAAGAAAAGAATACCAGACGTACTCATGCTTATGTTCATAGGTATCATCATCGGTCCATTATTCAAGATTGTTGATGCCGACAAGTTAAGTTCCATTGGCAACGTATTCGGGCAGCTAACCTTAGTCATTCTTTTGTTTGAAAGCGGTACCGAGTTATCGTTCAAGACATTAGCAGACTCCATCAAAAACACTATTGCATTAACCTTCGTCAACTTCTTTTTCACTTTTATAGCCATTGGTTTCTTAGGATGGTTAGTATTAGGCATGAATCCTGGAATCAGTTTTATGTTAGGGGCAGCATTAGGAGGCTCTTCATCGGCTGTTGCGATTCCATTAGTGAAACAAATAAGCATCGGCGAGAAAAGCAAGACTATATTGATATTAGAGTCAGCGTTCAGTGCTATATTGTGCATCGTTATCACATTAGCAATCTTTGAGTCGTACAAATACGGAGAGTTCAGAGTCGGCATTATCTTCGGACAAGTATTCTCATCATTTTTATTAGCCTCGCTCATCGGAATAATAGGTTCTATATTTTGGTCGATGGTATTAGACAAGGTAAGAACCATCAACAATTCAATTTTCACCACGCCAGCATTTGTCTTTATCATATACGGTATCAACGAGTTGTTAGGATACAGCGGCATCATCTCTGCTTTAGCCTTTGGAATAGGATTGGCTAATATGGATGCCATTCACAGAAGATGGCTAAGGAAATTCTTCGACAAACGACCTACCCTACTCAACCCTACAGAGAAGACACTCTTCAGCGAGTTAGTATTTTTAATGAAGACATTCTTCTTTGTATATGTAGGCATCTCGATAAAATTCGATAGTTTAATATCACTATTGATAGGACTCGGAATCTCATTCTTATTGATAATCTTAAGAATCCTTGTGGTAAGAGTTGCACTACCACACAAGACAAGAGGCATCAACAATAAAGACAGAGCCTTCCTTTCAATGATGATACCAAGAGGACTTGCCGCAGCAGTTCTTGCAACCATGATTTCGCAATCAGGTTTAGCAGGTTCCGAAAGAGTTAGCAACATTGTCTTCTCCGTGATTTTCTTCACTATAATATTCACATCGGCACTTGTTCCTCTGCTTGAAAAATCAGAACGATTCAGAAACTTCTACATCAAAGTCATATACTTCCCTTCCTTCAAGAAAAATAACACAAATAACAACTACACCGAAGACCACATAGAAACAATTGATAAAACATCTGCTACAAACAATATTGAGGAAAAAGTCATCATCAACGACTACGACGACGATATTCCTAACATTCTTTTGTAGAGATCTTGAAAGGTTGAGAGGGTTAAAAGGATAAAGGGTTGAGAGGTTTAAAGGTACAATTGATTAAGGGTGTAAGGACTTTACAACATCAGGGAATTGATTTTTAAGATAAGGTATTAGTTTGCAAGACCTTAACAGATATATTTTTATTTTTAAAAAAAATAACAAAAAAAGTTTTTTCTAAGAAAAAAAATAGTATCTTTGCACACCGAAAAAAGAAGAAAGATAAAAAGAAAAGATATGTATTTAACTGCAGAAAAGAAATCAGAATTTTTCAGTGCATATGGTAAGAATGCACAAGACACAGGTTCAGCAGAAGGACAAATTGCATTGTTCACATTTAGAATCAAACACTTAACAGAACACATGAAGCAAAACAAGAAAGATGTTGCTACAATGCGTTCATTAGTAAGCCTCGTAGGTAAGAGAAGAAGACTTCTCGACTATTTAAAACGTAAAGACATCGAGAGATACCGTACAATCATCAAAGAATTAGGTATTAGAAAATAATCGCTATATGCGGGATATATCAAAAAAAGGCAATTTTCATGTTGCCTTTTTTTGCGTATATATTATTTTCACTTCTTACACTTATATTATAAATAACTATTAAAGACAAGATTATGGGTCCAGAAGGAATTAAACAAACCATACAATTAGGCAATGAGACGATTACCATAGAGACAGGACGTTTGGCGAAACAAGCAGACGGCGCAGCAGTGGTAACATGCGGAAAGACAGTGTTGTTGGCAACAGTTGTTACAGCCAAAGACGCTAAAGAAGATGTTGATTTCTTGCCTCTCTCAGTAGATTACAAAGAAAAATATGCAGCCACAGGTAAGTTTCCTGGAGGCTTCTTCAAACGCGAAGGAAAACCATCAGACTATGAAATCTTAATCTCACGTCTCGTCGATAGAGCCTTGAGACCATTATTCCCAGAAGATTATCACGCAGAAGTACAGGTACAGATAACACTTCTCTCTGGTGAAGTAGGAATTTTACCTGACGCATATGCAGCTCTCGCAGCATCAGCCGCTATAGCAGTATCTGACATACCTTTCCATGGTCCTATCTCGGAAGTACGTGTAGCTTACATCAACGGAGAATACGTCATCAACCCTAAAGAAGATGCTCTTAAAAATGCCGACCTTGAACTTATGGTTGCTGCATCAATGAAGGACATCTGCATGGTAGAAGGCGAGTCGAAAGAAGTATCAGAAGAAGTGATGCTCAACGCTTTGAAAGCAGCTCACGAAGCCATCAAAGTCCAATGTCAAGCACAGATAGAACTCGCAGCAAAAGTAGAGAAAGCTCAGACAAAACGCGAATACTGCCACGAGACAAACGATGAAGCTCTCAGAGCCGACATGATGGAAAAACTATACAAACCATGTTATGATTTCGCACTCACAGGCAACGCCAACAAACATGAACGCGAAGCCAACTTTGGTGCTATCTTAGAGTCATATCTCGAGAACTTCAGCGAAGAAGAATTAGAAGAAAAAGCCACATTAGCAAAACGTTATTTCCACGACATACAACGTAAGGCAGTCCGCGACGCCATATTAATCGAGAGAAAGAGATTAGACGGACGTAAACTTGACCAGATACGTCCTATCTGGACAGAAGTCGATGTGCTTCCTTCAACACACGGTTCTGCAATATTCACACGCGGTGAAACCCAAGCTCTCGTAACAGTTACATTAGGAACAAAATTAGACGAACAAACCATCGATGGTGCTGTTGTAGAAGGAACATCAAACTTCATGTTACACTACAACTTCCCTAGTTTTGCAACAGGCGAATGTAAGCCAAGTCGCGGTGTAAGCCGTCGTGAGATAGGTCACGGCAACCTCGCTGAAAGAGCTCTCAAATCCATGATACCATCAAGTGAAGAAAATCCATATACGATACGCGTTGTCTCCGACATCTTAGAATCAAACGGATCATCTTCAATGGCATCAGTTTGTGGCGGAACACTCGCTCTCATGGATGCTGGTGTTAAGATGAAAAAACCTGTGGCAGGTATCGCTATGGGACTCATCACTGACAACGAGACTGGCAAATACGCAGTCTTATCAGACATCTTAGGCGACGAAGACCATCTCGGCGATATGGACTTCAAAGTAACAGGAACAAAAGACGGTATCACAGCATGTCAGATGGACATCAAAGTCGATGGACTTTCATATGAAGTCTTGACAGAAGCTTTGGAACAAGCAAGAGCAGGTCGTATGCACATCCTCGGCGAGATGGCTAAGACAATAACAGAACCAAGAGCCGACTATAAAGAAAGCGTACCACGTATCGAGAAAGTCTGCATACCTAAAGATTGTATCGGCGCTGTTATCGGACCTGGCGGCAAAGTCGTTCAAGAAATTCAAAAAGTCACTAACACCGTTATCGTCATCACAGAGGAAGAAAACTGTGGCATAGTAGAGATAGCTTCAACAAATAAAGAAGACCTCGAAGCAGCTAAAGCTAAAGTTCGCGCTATCGTTGCAGTCCCTGAAGTGGGTGAGATTTATCAAGGCACAGTGAAATCGATCATGGCATTCGGAGCTTTCGTTGAGATATTACCAGGTAAAGACGGTTTGTTACACATCTCAGAAGTAGATTGGAAACGTCTTGAGAACTTAGACGGCATACTTAAAGAAGGTGACAAAGTCGAAGTTAAACTCATCGAGATAGAACAGAAGACTGGTAAGTTGCGTCTTTCAAGAAAGGCTTTATTGCCAAAACCAGAAGGTTATGTCGAGAAACCAGAACGTCCACGTGGCGAGAGAAAAGGACATAACGACAAGAAAGGTAAAACAGAAAAGAAATAATGAATAATGTACAATCTACAATGAATAATGAATAATTGAAAATAATTGTACATTGTTCATTATAGATTGTACATTGTAGTTGTTAATTAAATCAAATAAAATGAGGCAGTTAAAAATTACCAAACAGGTTACCAACAGAGAGACCGCGTCTCTTGACAAGTATTTGCAAGAAATCGGAAAAGTTGAGCTTATCACAGCCGAAGAAGAAGTAGAATTGGCTCAGAGGATCAGACAGGGCGACAAAATCGCTTTAGAGAAACTCACCAAGGCTAACCTTCGTTTCGTCGTTTCTGTTTCAAAGCAATATCAAAATCAAGGATTAAGTCTTCCTGACCTTATCAACGAAGGTAATTTGGGTTTAATCAAAGCAGCACAACGTTTTGATGAGACCAGAGGCTTCAAATTTATCTCTTACGCAGTATGGTGGATCCGTCAATCTATCCTCCAAGCTCTGGCAGAACAATCACGTATAGTCCGTTTACCATTAAATAAAATCGGATCTATCAATAAAATCAACAAGACATACGCCAAGTTGGAACAGGAATTTGAACGCGAGCCTAATGCAGAAGAAATAGCAGAGGCATTAGACATCACTGAAGCTGAGGTTAAAGAATCGATGAAGAACGCAGGTCGCCACGTATCAATGGACGCTCCTCTCGTTCAAGATGAAGACAACAATATGTACGACGTCTTGAAAAGCGATGAAGTAGTAACACCTGAGACTGAGCTCCTTTATGAATCATTAAGAAAAGAAATAGACCGCGCCATATCAACACTATCACCTCGTGAAGCTGATGTCGTCCGTCTATACTTCGGACTCAACGGCAGTCACCCAATGACATTAGAAGAGATAGGCGAGAAATTCGACCTCACCCGCGAACGCGTAAGACAGATAAAAGAGAAAGCCATCAGACGCTTAAAACATGCAAGCAGAAGCAAGATACTTAAGAGTTATCTTGGATAATTTTATTGAAATCTGAGAATCTGAAAACCTGGGAATCTGAAATGATTTTCAGGTTTTCAAGTTTCCACCCCGTCCCCGTTGGACGCGGCAATGCCACGTCTCTACAATCATTCCTAATTAAAAAAAGTTCAACAGCCAATAGTCAACAGCCAAAGTTTTTTATTATCTTTGCAGAAACGTAAAAAATTCATGTCATGCAAAAGATAATATCTCCTTCCCTATTGTCAGCCGACTTCCTTCATTTAGCCGACGACATCAAGATGCTCAATGAGAGTCAAGCCGATTGGTATCATTTAGACATCATGGACGGCGTGTTCGTTCCTAATATATCATACGGCATTCCTGTGGTGCAGGCTATCAACAAGATGGCGACTAAGCCTTTAGACGTTCATCTAATGATTGTTGAGCCTGACAGATATTTCGAGAAATTTAAAGAAGCTGGCGCAGAAATAATAACATTTCATTATGAAGCATCTACGCATCTCCATCGTTCTGTACAGAAATTAAAATCAATGGACGTGAAAGCTGGCGTAGTTCTCAACCCTCACACTCCGGTATCGGTGTTGGAAGACATATTATGTGACCTGGATTTAGTATTACTGATGTCGGTAAACCCTGGTTTTGGCGGACAGAAATTTATCGAGAGGACATATTCAAAAATCGAAAAGCTGCGCGAGATGATCGACAAGAACGGATATAACACTCTGATAGAAGTAGATGGCGGCGTCAATACCGAGAACGCCTCTAAGTTGTTCGCAGCAGGCGCCAATGCCTTAGTAGCAGGCAACGCCGTGTTTAAATCGGAAGATCCTAAGAAGACTATTGAATTATTAAAATTATAAACATAAAAAATAACTAACATGAACGAATGTGTTTTAAATCTCACTCCTGAATGTGTATGGAAAGAATTTCACGGCATTTTGGCAGTACCACGTCCTTCAAAGAAAGAAGGCAAAATGGTTGAATATCTCATCAACTGGGCTAAAGAACATAAAGTAGAATATATTGTTGAAGAATGCGGCAACGTCATCATGAAGGCTCCTGCAACACCTGGTTTCGAAGACCGCAAGACTATCATCTTACAAGCACATACCGACATGGTATGCGAGAAAAACAGCGATAAAGTCCACGACTTCGAGAACGACCCTATCGAGGCTATCATCAAAGGTGACTGGCTCCACGCTAACGGGACGACACTCGGTGCTGACGACGGCATCGGTGTAGCAGCAGCTCTCGCTGTCATCGCCGACCCAACAGTACAACACGGTCCTATCGAATGTATCTTCACCGTTGACGAAGAGACAGGTCTCACCGGAGCAGAGAAGTTAGACCCTAAAGACTTCAGCGGTCGTATCTTGCTCAACCTTGACTCAGAAGACGAAGGCGAGATCTTCATCGGCTGCGCCGGCGGCATGGACACCATCATCAAGGTTTATTACAGAATGGAACCAGCTCCAAGAAGGAGCGTCGCCTATACCATCATGGTAAGCGGCCTCAAAGGCGGTCACTCCGGCGACGACATCAACAAGAACTTAGCTAACGCCAACAAACTCCTCACAAGAATATTATGGCAAGGTGCTAACGAGTTCGACCTCAGAATCTATGACATTCAAGGCGGCAACCTCCGCAACGCCATAGCACGCGAGGCAATGGCTGTAGCTTTCGTACCAGAAGAGTTCCAGGAAGAATTTGAAGAGTTCGTGAAAGTGATGGAAGCCAACTTCCAAAGAGAATATCAGGTCACAGAGCCTAACCTCTCCGTCAAGGCAAACGTCGCTGAAATACAGCCAGAGTTAGTCATTGACGAAATGACACAGTTCGACTTGCTCAACGCACTCTATGCTTGTCCTCACGGCGTCATTGCTATGTCGCAGACAATTCCTAACTTCGTTGAGACATCTACCAACCTTGCTTCAGTGAAGAAAAAAGAAGGTTTCTTCTTCATCCAAACATCACAAAGAAGTTCCATCGAGTCATCGAAAGAAGACGTCGCCAATATGGTTGAAGCTGTATTTAACCTCGCTAACGCAGAAGTCTTACACACCGACGGTTATCCAGGCTGGACACCAAATCCAGACTCAGAGATTCGCAAGGTAGCTGAGAAATGCTATAAAGATCGTTTTGGCGTAGAGCCAAAAGTAAAGGCTATCCACGCAGGTTTGGAATGCGGCTTGGTAGGCGACAAAATCGCAGGCATGGATATGATTTCATTCGGTCCTACCCTACGCGGCGTCCACTCACCAGACGAGAGAATCGAAATCCCTACAGTACAGAAATTCTGGGATTTGTTGAAAGATATTTTGGTTAATGCACCGAAACAATAAAGTGTAGAGTTCATAGTTTATAGTTTAGAGTAGTTAAAAGTTGAAAGTTTCTATGTTTAAAGTGTATAAACTTTCCACTCTTAACTCTAAACTGTAAACTACTCTAAACACTAAACTTTAAACTATAAACTTTAAAAAAATGAGCATCAAAAATTTAGAACCTAATGGATTGTGGAAGAACTTCTATGAATTGACACAGATTCCACGTCCTTCAAAGAAAGAAGAGAAAGTTGTTGCTTTCTTAAAACAATTTGGCGAGAACTTAGGTCTTGAGACCATCGTTGATAAAGTCGGTAACGTCATCATCCGTAAGCCTGCTACTCCAGGTTACGAAGACAGAATGGGCGTTGTGTTACAAGCACACGTCGATATGGTTCCACAGAAGAACTCTGACAAAGTACACGATTTCGAGAAAGACCCTATTGAGACACGCATCGAAGACGGTTGGGTAAAAGCTAACGGCACAACACTCGGCGCTGACAACGGCGTTGGTGCAGCAGCAGCGATGGCAGTTCTCGAAGCAACAGATTTAGTTCACGGACCTATCGAAGGTCTCTTCACAATTGACGAAGAAACAGGCATGACAGGCGCTAACGCTTTAGAACCAGGCGTCTTGAAAGGCGACATCCTCATCAACATGGACTCTGAGACAGAAGGCGAACTCTACGTTGGTTGCGCCGGCGGCATCGACACTTGCGGTTACTTCACACCTAAGTTTGAAGACGTACCTGCAGGTTCAAAGGCATTCCAACTTATAGTAAAAGGATTAAAAGGCGGTCACTCAGGCATGGACATCATCTTAGGTCGCGCCAACGCTAACAAGGTGATGAACGCATTGTTATTGAAAGCTACAGAAAAATTCAACGCAAGAGTCGCTGACATCCAAGGCGGAAGCTTACGCAACGCAATACCACGTGAATCATTCGTGACAATCACAGTTCCTGAAGCAAAGGCAGAAGAATTGTTAGCATACGTTCCTGAGTTTGAAGCTGTCGTTAAGGAACAATTCGCAGCTGTTGAACCAGAAATGAGCATCACTGTCGTTCCAGCAGAAATGCCAGCAAAAGTCATCGATAAAGAAACTATCGCAAAACTCATCGAAGCTGTCGCTAAATATCCTAACGGCGTCATCGCCATGTCAAAAGACTTTGAAGGCACAGTAGAGACATCATCGAACTTAGCTATCGTAAAATTAGTCGACGGTCAGATCATGACAGCATCATTACAACGTAGCTTAGTCGATGCAAGCAAAGACGAGTTGGCAGCAGAAATGCGTAAGGTTTTGGAAAGCTGCGGCGCAAGAGCAGAGTCGACAGGTTCATATCCAGGCTGGAAACCAAACATCAACTCTATCATCTACAACACAATGAAGAAAGTGTACGCCGACAAATACGGCAAGACACCAAAGACAATGGTTATTCACGCTGGTTTGGAATGCGGCATCTTAGGTTCAAAATATCCTAACTGGGATATGGTTTCATTCGGACCTACTTTGGTATTTCCTCACTCACCAGACGAAGCTCTTAAGATCGACACAGTGCCATTGTTCTGGGACTTCTTGGTTGAGACCTTGAAGAATGTACCGGTGAAATAAGACAACAAGTCTACAAGACTACAAGACCACAAGTGGAGACGTGTCAAATATGAATGATTGATGCGTCTCTGCTTAATTTATAATGCTTAATTCACAATGAATAATTACGTTATTTTAGCGAAGGAAAAGTCTATTATGAGTGATATTCACGGAAGCATTTTCTTAACTCATTGTTTAGCAACAAAATAAATATTATTATTTTTTTTAAGAAAATATTTTTTCTTTAAGAAAAATTTACTACTTTTGCAACTCAATTTAGAGGGAAAATTAAGAAGAAAAAATACATAAGACAATGAAACGCACATTTCAACCATCAAACAGAAAACGTAGAAACAAACACGGCTTCAGATCAAGAATGTCAACAGCCAATGGTCGTAAAGTTTTAAAAGCACGCCGTGCTAAAGGCAGAAAGAAACTCACAGTTTCTGACGAGTATTAATTCTACCATCCAAGCCGTACCTAATACGATTATTTAAGGTTTAAAAAATCCGACTACTTAAGTAGTCGGATTTTTTTATTTATCAATTCCTTAACAATTTAGCATCATCATTAATCCGCGCCTTTGCTATACTCTTATTCAACTCATATCCCACCAATATCAGAATACAGTTGAAATAAATCCACATGACGAAGATTATCAGACCTCCGATAGAACCATACAGCACATTATACGTTGAGATATTAGAGATATAGAAATTAAACAACAATGTTCCAACTATAAACAATCCTGTAAACAACAAAGTTCCAGGCGTGAACAATTTAAATTTTTTACTGCGTGGATCTCCAAAATGATACAACAACGACATCGCTACAATCAAGGCAAAAATCGCAATAAGCCATCGTAACAAATTTATCAAGAATATCACAAAGTCATTATAGAAATGTATCTTCACAAAAAACACCGACAACAATCTCTGTCCCATTGTCATCAAGACTATAGAAAGCAACAACAAAGCAACGAACATTATCATCACTAAGATTGAATATAATTGTTCTTTGATAAACGACACCTGACCAAACTCCTTGTCGCCCATGTTAAAACCTCTAAAGAAAGAGCTTACCGCGCTCGTACTGAAGTAGAAAGCAAGCAAGAGACCTATCGACATAAGACCACCGTGTTCTATCGACATTATCTCTTTTATGGTATTAGCTACGCTCTCATAAGTTCCAGGGGGAAGTATCTCCTGCAAAGCCTCAAGTAAGTTCGTCGTCACACCCTGTAACGGCAAATACGGTATCAAGGTGAAGAGAAACAAGATCATAGGAAACAAAGCGAGGAAGACATTAAATGCCACAGCTGCAGCTCTGTCAACAAGATTCACCTTTGTAAAACCCCTGATAAAATAAACGAGGACATCGTAAAGCGGCACGCCTTCAAAACCTGGAATGATAATTAATCGAAGTACAGACTCAAGACGTTGCCTATAATAATCAACCTTAGCTTTTATCTTTTCAATATTAACCTTCATACCTACTTTAATATTTGTGACACTATAATTCCAAGATAATTACCCACAGCATAACCAATCACACCGACAGCAACTCCAGTGATTATTACCTTCTTATTCTTCATACTCTCCGCTATCATCGGGACAAACAAGGGCGAGTTTATCAAAGCGACAGAAGTTATCACCATAGTGTCGGCATCGACTTTAAATATCTTGGAGAAAATTATTGAAAGCATAAGGGAAGCGAAAATCACAAATGTGATATAAGCTATGATATTAACTCCAGCACTATAGTCTATCGAAGTGACATCAACCATAGAGGCCACAACGAGACTAAATACTAAGACAAAATACATCCCCAGGTCGTAACTCTTCTCCATTTTCTTCACAAAAGGTAAAAACGAGGCCGCGATAGATAATGTTGTCATGGTTAAAATTAAAACCAACATATCATCAACCTTGCCTGAGACGAGAAGACTCACTCCCATTCCTATACCTATTATTAATATAGAGAGACCGAGAGAGGCGAGAGTTTTTGGAAAATGTTTCTTATTGTCTGCTTCAGACGCACCAATTACATCTTGTTTATTTTCATTGGTGTAATGTGTCACGTCTCTACTTAAGATGATTCTGAAAAACCTTATTCCGCACGACATCAAGAAAACCAAATAGACAAAGCTTATTATCATGTCGAAGGTATGGACGAATATATATATATCAGGTTCGACATCTAAGGCAACTTTAAGACTTGCAAGATTCGGCGTTCCACCAGTATAAACACCGACAAGTAATCCAGCTATCTTTTCAAAACCATTCTGATTATCATTAAATATATAGAAACCTATAATATCAACTATAACTACTGATAACAACCCTATACACAAAGCAATTACAGTTTCTTTAAGTTTCCAGTTTTTGAAGTCGCTGCCAAACAAAATCATAGGGAAAGCAAGAAGTATCGTCATGCTCGTAAGCGCATCTTGAATGCCATGCAGAGAATCGCCAATGCCGAGGGGAAATATCACAAGATTTGAAACAAGAATACCAACAATATAAAGAAGTAGAACCTCCCCTATTTTATTAAGAAAAGTAAAACGCCGACAAAGATATATTATCAGACATGGAGTCAGAAAATAAAATAGCAACGATAAAAATTGTAACATAAAATATTTTTTTTGCGAAGATAAAAAAAATAAGTCATCGTGTCAATAAGTCAACAAGACTACAAGTATTTTTTTATCTTTGTAAAAAAATATAATATATGGGACATCGCATTTCTCACGAAGGAATAATAACATCTATAAACGAAGATGAGGTTCAAGTAAAGATTTTATCGAAGAGTTCATGTGGGTCGTGCAACATAAAAGGCGCATGTAATATGTCGGAGATGCAGGAGAAAATCATCACAATTCCAACTCCAAAAGATAAAAATTTATCCATAGGACAAGAGGTAAATGTAAGCATGGGATTAGGACAAGCAAACAAAGCAGTCGTATTCGCTTACGTTATCCCATTGATAATATTAGTAGCGATGATATTTATTCTCAACGGATTAAAAATAGAGGAAGGATTAAACGCATTAATATCTATAGGTTCATTGATACCATATTACCTAATTTTATTTCTTTTTAGGAACAGATTAAAACGTAGATTTGAGTACGAAATTCATTAAAAAAAGTTAAAAGCAAAAAAAATTAATTATTATTTTTGTAGCATAAACATTAAACATTAAATCTAATTATTGTGAACGACATTTTACTCTATTCTCTCATAGTACTTGGAGTCTTGGGAGGTATCTTAGCGGTTATACTTTATATAGTCGCACAGAAATTCAAAGTAGAAGAGAATCCATTGATCGATGAAGTAGAAGGCACGTTATCGGGAGCCAATTGTGGCGGTTGCGGTTTTGCAGGCTGCCGTGCTTTTGCCGAAGCATGTGTCAAGTCAGCCTCCGACAAGAAGAGTCTCGATGGATTAAATTGTACAAGTTCCGACATGTCTAAAGTAGCTGCCGTATTAGGACTGACAGTAGAAGCTGCAGAGCCTAAGATTGCTGTAGTACGATGCAACGGCACCTGCGACAATGCTCCTAAGAAGACACATTATGAAGGAGCCGACATATGTGCCTTTGCGCACACCTTATATGCAGGTGGCAGCGGATGTCCTAACTCATGTCTCGGTCTCGGCGACTGTGTAAAGAAATGTGCTTTCGATGCCATACATATCGATGAGACGACAGGTATCGCCACTGTTGATGAGGACAAATGTGTAGGCTGCGGTGCATGTACCAAAGCATGTCCAAGAGGCATCATTGAGATAAGACCTAAGGGCAAGAACAACCGTCGTGTGTATGTCAACTGTGTCAACGTTGAAAAAGGAGCCATCACGATGAAGAACTGCAAGGTAGGTTGCATCGGTTGTCAGAAATGTCTCAAAGAATGTCCATTTGAGGCTATAGAGATGCGCGGCACATTAGCATATATCAACCCCGACAAGTGCAAACAATGTCGCAAATGCGTTGATGTATGTCCAAGAGGCAGCATCTTAGCTGTCAACTTCCCTCCTCGTAAGCCAAAAGTAGAAGTAACAGAATCAGTAAATAACGAAAGTAAAGAATAAGCGTATGAATCCTAAGAAAACATTCCCTAAAGGTGGCGTTCATCCTGAAGAAAACAAACTTTCGTCAGACAAACCCATAGTAACATTTCCTATTCCAAGACAAGTCATCATTCCGTTAGGACAATGTCTTGGCGCACCGGCAGAAGCCATAGTAAAGAAAGGCGACGAGGTGAAAGTAGGACAACTCATCGGAACCGCAAAAGGTTTCATCTCAGCCAATGTACACTCGTCGGTGAGCGGCAAAGTCACCAAAGTCGATGAGATAATGGATCACACAGGCTATCGCAAGCCTGCCATCTTCATCGATGTAGAAGGCGATGAGTGGTTAGAAGACATCGACACAAGCGACACCTTAGTAAAAGATATAACATTATCACGTGAAGATATAATCAACAGAGTTAAAGATCATGGTATCGTAGGTATGGGTGGAGCTACATTCCCAACAAATGTTAAGTTATCTATACCAAAAGATAAGAAGGCTGAGTTCGTCATCATCAATGCTGCTGAATGTGAGCCTTATCTCACCTGCGACAACCGTCTGCTCTTGGAAAAACCTAACGAGTTCTTAGTAGGTGTTAAAGTAGTGATGAAAGCTGTTGACGCTCCTAGAGCCATCATCGGCATTGAAGTAAATAAGATAGAAGCAGCCAAGTTATTAGATGATATTATAAAAGGTGACGAATATTTCTCTGGCATCGAGGTGCAGCCTTTACAGACGAAGTATCCACAAGGCGGCGAGAAACAGCTCATCAAGGCATGTACAGGAAGAGAAGTACCATCAGGCAAGCTGCCTATAGAGACAGGATGTGTCGTTGTCAACGTTGCATCGACATATGCCATTTATGAAGCCGTACAGAAGAACAAACCTCTTATATCAAGAGTGGTGACAGTGACAGGTAAATCAGTGAAAAATCCTTCCAACTTCTTAGTGAGAATAGGAACATCATCGACAGAGCTTATCGAAGCCGCTGGCGGACTCCCAGAGAACATCACCAACATCATTAACGGTGGTCCTATGATGGGCAAGTCTGTTTCTATCAGCGAATTCCCTGTTATCAAAGGAACATCTGGCATCTTGATGATGACCGACAAAGAAGCTCAGCCACGACAGATGGGCAATTGTCTGCGTTGCGGTAAGTGCATCAACGCTTGTCCTATGGGCTTAGAGCCATTCCTCCTCTGCCGCATGTCGAAGAACAACATGTTTGAAGATACTGAAACAAACAACATCATGGATTGTATCGAGTGTGGCTCATGCGAGTTTACATGTCCGGCCAACATTCCATTATTAGATTATATCCGTTATGGTAAAAACAAAACGGGACAAATAATTCGTTCACGTAATCAGAAATAAATAAAGAGATGAATAATTACCTTATATCAGGCTCTCCCCACGTTCACGGCAATGAGAGCACCAAGAAAATAATGTACAGCGTCATCATAGCTTTGATGCCAGCATTCTTATTTTCCATCTATTACTTCGGCTTCAATGCGGTGCGTGTCACACTGATAGCTGTGGCAGCCTGCGTCTTGACCGAATGGCTGATTCAGAAATTCCTCATCAAAGGAGAATGCACAATAGGCGACGGTTCTGCAATAATAACAGGTATGCTGTTGGCGTTCAACTTACCTTCCAACATTCCAGCATGGATGATAATAGTAGGTTCTATCGTAGCTATCGGCATCGGCAAGATGTCGTTCGGCGGCTTGGGCAACAACCCGTTCAACCCGGCTTTGGTAGGACGTGTCTTCATGCTCATCTCCTTCCCTGTCGCGATGACGACATGGCCTGCTCCGCAACCATTATTTGGTTCACAAATCGACGGTTTCACAGGAGCCACACTCTTAGGTTATGTTAAAGAAGGTATCGCCAAAGGCGTCTCTGCTAATGAACTCACAGTTTATGAAAATATAGAACCATTGATTTACAGCGGCTCTCTCGGTGAGATAGGTTCTATCGCCATCATCATCGGCGGACTCTTCTTGATATTCAGAAAAGTCATCGACTGGCAGACACCTGTCATTATCATAGCAACAGCTGGCATCATCGCAACAGTATGTTGGCTCATCGACCCTACTCAGTTCGTACATCCTATGATTCACATCTTCGGTGGTGGTATGATGCTCGGAGCTTTCTTCATGGCAACAGATATGGCAACATCGCCAATGACAATAAAGGGTAAGATAATATTCGCCATCGGCATCGGAGCCTTGACAATCATCATCAGATTATGGGGCGCTTATCCTGAAGGAATGTCATTCGCAATACTTATCATGAACGCCTTCGTTCCATTGATTAATAAGATGTGTAAACCAACACGTTTCGGTAATAAACCTGTAAAACAATAAGATTATGGCAGCAAAGAAAGATACATTATTAAATATGTTCGTAGCCTTGTTCGTGATATGTGTGGTATCAGGCGGTGTGTTAGGTCTCGTATATAATGCGACGAAAGATCCTATCGCGGCAGCTGAGAATGCCAAGAAGACAGAGGCTATCAAGAACGTACTTCCAGAATTTCAAGAACTTAAAGATATGAATATGAAGTCAGCAATGGAAGATGCAGAGCTTCCTTTCCACTTAGCATACGACAAGGACGGTAACTTCATAGGAGCAGCAGTAGAGACATTCACCAACAAAGGATTCAGCGGTAACATCTCATTGATGGTCGGAATTTTGGCTGATGGAACAGTGAACAACATATCCGTTCTTCAACACGCTGAGACTCCAGGCTTAGGCTCTAAGATGTCGGAGCCAAGTTTCAAAGATCAGTTCAACAACAAGCACGCCAACTCATTCAACTTCAACGTCAAGAAAGACGGCGGCGATGTAGATGCCATCACAGCAGCTACCATCAGCTCGAGAGCTTTCTGCGATGCAGTAAATCGTGCAATATCAACATTTGAAAACAACAAAGGAGGATTTTAATCATGGCAAACTGGAATAATTTAACAAAAGGATTCTTCAGAGAAAATCCTATCTTAGTACTTCTTCTCGGATGCTGTCCTACTCTGGCAACAACAACAAGTGCCATCAACGGACTCTCCATGGGATTGGCAACGACATTCGTTCTCATATTATCAAACATGAGCATCTCATTGCTAAAGAACTTCATCCCTAACAAAGTTCATATTCCTTGCTACATCGTCGTTATCGCTTCCTTTGTGACAGTGCTGCAACTTTTGATGCAAGCTTACGTACCAAGCATTTACGAGACACTCGGATTGTTCATTCCACTCATCGTGGTGAATTGCATCGTCTTAGGACGTGCCGAAGCTTACGCCTCAAAAAACAATGTCTTAGATTCTGCAGTCGATGGCATCAGCATGGGATTAGGTTTTGCTATGGCTTTAACGATATTAGGTTCTATCCGTGAGATATTGGGCAGCGGTTCAATATTCGGCTGGAAATTCATTGAAGGCGACGCCATCTTAGTCTTTGTCCTCGCTCCAGGCGCATTCATCGCAATGGGTTATCTCATCGCCATCATGAACAGATTATTAAAGAAAACAAAATAAGTTATTGACAATTAAAGATATTAAGATATGGAATACGTATTAATATTTATATCAGCAATATTTGTAAATAATATTGTATTGACACAGTTCCTCGGCATCTGCCCTTTCCTCGGCGTGTCTAAGAAAATATCCACCTCATTAGGTATGGGCGCCGCCGTTATCTTCGTCATAACTTTAGCAACTATTGTAACATGGCTCATCCAGCATTATCTGTTAAATCCTTTTAACTTAGGATTCTTACAGACTATAGCCTTCATCTTAGTCATCGCCTCTTTGGTACAGATGGTTGAGATTATCTTGAAGAAGATAAGCCCATCGTTATATGCAGCTCTCGGCGTTTTCTTGCCGCTCATCACCACCAACTGCGCCGTCCTTGGTGTAGCGATTTTAGTGATACAAAAAGACTTCGGACTTTTAGAAGGCACAATGTACGCCTTATCAAACGGCGTCGGATTCACATTAGCATTAGTGATATTTGCAGGATTACGCGAACAACTCGCATTATCTGACGTACCAAAAGGAATGCAAGGCGTGCCTATCGCTTTAGTGACAGCAGGTATCTTAGCATTAGCATTCATGGGATTCGCAGGACTTGTTTAAGACACCGAGTCACTGAGTCACTGAGTCACTGAGTCTGGTTATAATAATTATATTAAACTTACTTGGTGACTCGGTGACTCGGTGACTTATTAGCTGCAAGTATATGGATGCAACGCCATCATCGCCTATATCATGGGAGAAAAGATAAATTTCCGCAGCATACCAAACCATTGTTATACGGATTAGAACAATATTGCGGCGCTGCATGGTACGAAGCAATATTGACATTCTTGGCACCGTCCTGTATTTTGTGTAAATAAAAATTTCCTTTCCATCATTCTGACATCAAAATTATTATTATCTTTGCAGCATACTTTCAAAGAGTAGCTGATACGATCCATTGTAATCGAGGGCATTTCAGCTACTCTTTTACTTTTTTAGTTATACAGTAGTGAATCATTCTTTTATTGTTTCTTTCCCCAACGATAATTTTCACTTCTCCAAGATTTGTTAAAGTAGCTTTAAGTTCGTAAATCTTCACAAAATACATTTTCTTCTTTTGCTTATCTTTCGGAATATCAATCCTGACCAATGACGATTCTCTCAACGCCTCGACTAATCGTATCGCTGCCAATGTCGATTCATACCTTTGAGACGCTCTTGTTGCCGTTTCATCAACGGAATTGTAAAGTATCTCAACACTTTTACCTTTGAATGCACCACATGGAACACTTGTTCCAATAAGCGGAGATAATGTTTCTACAATGATAGCACGTCGGATATAAACCACATCACGGCTGTTGCCTGTCGGAATACGTTCCATAATAAATTTTGATTTTTAGCAAAGATATGAAAAAAGTCTAAAGGCAAATGACGAAAGGGAAAAGATTTTTTTAAAATCACCGAGTCGCCAAGTCTCAGCGGCTCAGCGATTTTTCTTATCTTTGCATTCATGATAAAAATCGTAGCATTTATATTAATCCTTTTATTCTGCCAACTGCCAACGGCTAAGAGTCAAAAGCTACCATCATATCTCATCGTCACTCCCAATAACGAAGGCATCAGACAATGGGCCGACACACTCGCGAGGTTTCGTAATGAACAAGGCATCTCGACAAAGGTAGTCAGCTTAAACGAGATAGGAGAAAATCTACCTCTTAGACTAAGAGACTATTTTAAAGAGTTTTATAGAAGTCAACAAGATAACAAGTCAACAAGTCAACAAGCAGCTATTCTTCTTTTCGGTGACTACGACAAGGATCCTTCAAAAGGTATCACATCATTTTATATCGACAACATTTATGAGAATAATGTAAAATATCTTACAGACAACAGACTTGTCGATTTCAATAATGATGGTCTTCCTGAACTTGTCATTGCTCGTATGCCTGCTGCTGACGCGCATCAGGCTGAGTTGATGGTAAAAAAGACAATACATTATGAGTGTCACCCTTCCGAGAACCCCGATTACTACCATCGACCTGTTACAGCTATGGGGTTTCAAGAGTCGCGATGGTTTCAACTTTGTTCTGAGGTTGTAGCAGGATACTTCGAGAAGAATGGTAAAGAACCGCAACGATATAATTCCATATACGAAGGTCAGCCCGACTCCTTGTGGTCAACAGCAAATAACACTGATAAGATAATCAACTATTTTGGTCCTGACGGATTAGATTATATCCCATCAGACATCATGCATCTCACCGAATGGAACGCTAATCAAAACGACTTATGCAGAGCCATCAACGAAGGAACTTTCTTGGTACAGCATCGCGATCACGGAGATTATCAGAAATGGAATAATCCTTATTTATCTAATAATGATATAAACGGTCTAACTAACAGCGATCTCACCTTTGTGATGTCAGCCAATTGTAGGACAGGACATTTCGGTTATGGAGAAGACGATAACGACTGTCTTGCAGAACGATTTCTGCGTATCAATGACGGCGCCGTTGCTGTGGTAGCTGCATCGGAAGTATCATATTCTTTTGTCAACGACATTTACGTATGGGGATTCTACGATTATCTATGGAGCGACTTCATACCCAATGACGATGACAATGACGATGACAATGACAATGACAATGACGATGACAATGTTTTTAAATATCCTGCTTTTGCTAATGCTTATGGGAAATATTACTTACAGAAGTCGCCTTGGTCGCCATATAGTTCTCTACATAAAGACGTGACCTACGACATCATGCACTATTTTGGCGATGCTTTTCTTCAATTAAACACAGAGATGCCTCAGGAAATTGACATAACATATCCTAAAGAGATATTAAGTAACTGTACTTCATTTTCCATTAAGAAAGATAAAGATACAAGAGTAGCTTTTTCTGTTAACGGGAAATTGATAGCCTCATTATTGGGAGAGGATTCTATAGTCAATATCGATAAATTTTATAAAGAAGGAAAGATTAAAGTCGTGGCGACAAAGCAGAACCACTATCGTCATGAAGGTTATATCGATGTAAAGAGCTATCTAGATCATGACGACTTAAAGATTTATCCTAACCCTGTGAGAGACATCATGTACATTGAAGGTAGAGATATAAAGCATCTTGTTATTTATAATAGTTTAGGTCAGAAGTTAAAAGAAATTAACAATCACAATTCTGATGAACTGATACAACTTGATTGCAGCGATTTCACGAAAGGAATGTATCATCTTCAGATAATCTATGAAGATAAAAACGTCGTTAAGAGATTAGTCAAAAATTAACCCCCAATTGTTAATTGTTAACTGTAAATTGTAAATTAAAAAAAGACGCCGCAGCGTCTTTTTTTTATCAGTTAACTCTTTCGAGACGTGTGTTATCGCCCCATCTATCTATATTTATTGTAAGGCTAAATCTGAGTGTATTTTCGAGAGGGTTAGTTCCTGATGTTGCTGTATTATTGACAGGTACCAAATAAGACACATCGAGACCGAATACGTTATATCTCAATCCAGCACCGAGTGTTACGTAGCGACGGTTACCTTTCATTTTTGATTCGTGGAAGAAACCAGCGCGCACGTTGAAGGTCTTGTTATACCAATATTCAGCACCTACGCCAAGAGTAAACTCCTTCAGTTCTTCTTTAAAGCCACCTGGAGCATCGAAGAACGATTGTATCATACCTTGTATAGGACCTACTTCATTATTCTTACCGCTCTCAATCATAGGATCTGTACCATCGTATATAATAGAACCAAGGCTATCTTTCATATAGATAGGAGGTGTAGGTACCAAGAGTTTATTAATATCGACAGAGAATGCCAAAGAGTTGAAGTCGTCGATGTCTAACTTCAATGTTGGACCGAAGCGAAGGTTTGTTGGGATAAAATCTTTTTTCAGACTTGCCTCGTTATAATTCATCTTAGAACCGATATTGTTGATAGAGACACCCCATGAGAAAACAGCGTCCATATCTTTAAACCAATATACATCTCTTGTATAGAACACAGCGATGTCGGCTGCTACTGAGATAGCTGGTTTGGAATAATCCAAGACGCCTTGAGTAAGGTCGGAGTAGATGAAACGGCCAGCGACAGCACCTGAGATATAGTTACCTAACTTACGAGAATAAGTGACATCCATTGCCCATTCATTTGGAGAATAGGTTCCTAAGTCAGAGCCACCTTGACCTGTATAATTAATATCACCGAGACTGAAATAACGCAAAGAAGCTGCTACTGTTGCCTTAGGGCTAACACGTTTTGAAGCAGCCAGATATGCTATATTCATGTCATTGACGAGGCTTCTGAGCCAAGGGCTATAAGCGAGACCAACCGAGAAGTCTTCTTCTATAAAAGCATATTTTGCAGGGTTCCAGTGCATTGAATAAACATCAGGAGATGTTGAAACACCTATATCACCCATAGCCGACGACCTCGCATCAGGAGCGATCATCATAAAAGGAACCGCTGTAGAAATAACATTGTAATCTAAATTCTGACCTAAAACCTTATCGACAGTGTTCTGTGCTTTTAGGTTCATGACTGTGATAATCATCACAAATACTAATGATAAAAATTTTACTCTCTTCATATTTTTAATTATATTGTCTTGTTAACGTTTAAATAAAAATATTATTATAAATATTTAAAAAAATATTGCTATTACAACTATCTAATTATCAACCTTGAATAATCAGACACCGTTTCATTGTTTGAATTTGTCACTGTTATATAATAGACATATATTCCAGATGGCAAATTTACACCATTATCTGATGCGCCGTCCCATTTTATTGGATTATTTCTTAACGACGAGCCTGACCTTCTTTCCTCAATAGTCTTAACCAATTGACCCATAACATTATATATCCTAATCTGAATATCAATTTCATTATCTATCTGATTATGATCAAAGACAAAATTAGTATAATCGTCCATCGGATTAGGATAGTTTTTGACATTTTCCAACACCAAAGCATCACCTTTTACGACCTTAAAACTTATTGTTGCGGTAGCGGAGTTATTATAAATATCCCATGCTCTGAATGTCAACAGATGTTCACCTTCGTTGAGATCATAGAATTTATATTTCAACGAGCCGAAGTCGTCGGGTGTATCGGGAGCGTTATAGAATTGATTAAGGTTATACGTTCTGTTGGTAGCGCCTGTCAACGTTGCTGTGATGTCGTGACCTATTCCAGCACCAGAAGTATTGATGCCGTTAAGGTCTTTGATATAAGCTATAAGAGTAGGATTTTCGTTAGTGACGGAGCCATCGACAAATTTATCGTCATCGATATATAATTTAAGTTCAGGATTTTCTGTATCAGGCTCTGCATCGGTGTTATATCCACCTATTATAATATCAGAGAATTGTCCATGAGCATCAGTGTTGTCGCTATTGGCATAAAGGCTAATCGTGCCGTATCCATAGCTAAAGTTAATATCTTTAGGCAATGTGAAGTCGAGCGAAAACACGCCATTAACAACGGATGTCTTACCCGAATATACGATGCTGTTTTGGAGTTCAAAAGTAATCTGACGGCATTCATCGCCGTAGGTCTCGTAAACATTCTCTTTGTCATAAACCGACACATGCAAAGTACCATTGAAGTCGTTCAAGATATCACCATAACCATCTTTCACCACACCTTTTATGTTGACCTTATCGAGAGCTCTCAGCGTGTCAACAACGTTGATGTCATGATTATTTATTGAAGTCAACTCTATCTCATTTTTAGGATAACACAAGCGCAGCGCTGGATCGCCTAAGAAGACATAACGTTTAGTATTCACATTAGAATCGGCTTTAGCATAGACATAAATATCACCCATAGTAATATATTCGCCATCTTCTGTATCGAAGAGATGTTTATACATTCTATTCATGATATTGAAGTTAGGAGAGCCATAAGTAACTCTAGCTGCCGTTATCAAGGCTATAGAACCTCCATTATGATTAAGGAGCATATACTCACCTGCCGATGTTCTTGTGTGATCATCAAAACGACCGAACTCACATGACGCTGTCAACATGAGATGATATTTTGGTTTATTTTGAAGAGAGAAGATATTGTCGTTAGTAAATATTCTCTCGTCAGCCCATCCGATCTCACCAGCGTGTCCCACATAGTTAATTATCAAGGAGCCTCTTTCCATTCTATTCGTTATAGCCTCATTACATTCTGGCGAGCGCTGTCCTCCTGAGGTAGCCACCTGTGGATAAGCATCGAGATAAATCTTGTCGAAGACTACATCATCGCCGCCATTAGCCTTGATAACATCTATCATCTCTTCACAATTCTCGAGAAAATAAGCTTCATCATCATCAGCCATAAAAGTCATCACTTTACGCCATGAGCCAGCATTATCTTCACTTATTATAGCATAATCTTCTATCTTATCAACCATCGCCTCTGCATCTTCCACTGTCATCACAGGCAGTCGGCCTATTGCTATATCTATAGAGGAACTTGCATCCATCATATTACCTTCCTCATCGCCTAAGCACACGAAATAATCATCGGTGGCGATACAATCTCTATCATCACAGGATGCCACAGATTCATAAGTAGGCACGAAGCACACCTTACCGCTTTTGTTTCTATAATCGTAAGACGCATCGCCGAATAGCAAGACATATCTCAGCCTACGGTTTGACCTTTCATATAACATCTTTATATAGTTACGTATTGCAGAGATGTCTAAAGCCGCACATGAGAACTCATTATATATCTGTTGAGGAGTAACTATTTCTATTTCAAGGTTATCAATCTCATTATGCACCAATTTAAGACGTTCTGCCTGAGCGTAGAAGTCGGGATGTGTTATAATGAGATAGTCAATATCATATTTAGCGTGGAGATTTTGATTTTTTATTGTCGATACAAACTGAACGCTCTTACATGTGTTATGATTAAAGAGGACAAACTCGTTAGAGGCATCGCCATTGACGATGAAAGAAGCCTTGCTGCCATCGAAGCTCAAATCGAGACGTTGAGGTTCCACAGGATTAGACACATTCCACACCTCTACTTTACTGTCAGCATTAGATATTTGATATTTATATTTTTTCTCTTCTGACACACAACGTGGGTTTCTAAAACTCATCATATTACCCGTATATCTCAGCTCCCGCCAAGCATTTATCGCGATATAGTTGAGCCATGCTTTTGATGTGTTATCCGACTTATTATATGTCAGGTCTATTTTAATATCACTGCTAGTAGGATTAAATTTCACATTACCACTATTGACCTCCACTGCATATAGATGAGCTGAACTAGATGGAGATACGTTTCTATTATATATAGATGTGTTATTTGCCTTTACGTTGAATGAAGCAGATGAAGCATTACGAGATGCGAGATCCGCCACCATATTACATTTCTCACCTTTGATGATATTAGGGAAGCTGAAGTTATAAGACACCGTAGAAGCACTCTCAAAGACATCGGCATACCAGGTGGCGCCCATATTATTCAAGTTGACTTCATCATTATCTACCACTCTATAATCGAGGAAAGAAGTCACCGTCTCGCTATCTATATCCGATATTATCGCAGCATTCTGCAAACGTTTTCCTTCACCGAGGTCGATATTAAGGAAGGCATAGGAGTTGTCGGAATATGGATTAGGGATATGATGATACACCTCATCTTTCACTTTCCATGTCACGGGACCGCGAGCGTAGAACAAGATATAATCATTTTCATTGAAAGAGCCGTCATCTTCACCATGAACATAGATAGGCAGTTCCACCAAGTCATCGTAGAGAGTCTCTGAATTTATTGTCGGCAAGACGCCGCCTGCGTTATGATATATTCTGATGTTTTTAGGATTTATCGACGACACCGACACGCCCATCGCAGAGAGCTCAGAATAAGTAATCTTATAAATACCTGTTGACGAGAGTGAAAGTTTATACCATTTGCCGGTAGCAAGCACTGAGTTGTCAGCATATCTCATCGACGATTTTTCACTTTCACCTAAATTGACATTATCGTAAGAAGCATCGCTGAGCTGCGGATATACATTATTAATGTAAAGCAGAAAGATCGTAATGAAAATATATTTTTTTAATTTACAACGTTTTAACGATAGAATCATAACAAGTCTCTTATAAATATAATTTTGAACGAAGATACATATTTTTTATTGTCAAAAATCACTTCAAAAAAAATTATTACCTTTTTGAAAATAATTTTGTGTATAATTCAAAAAAATTACGTAAAATTGCAACATTATTTTTTTGGTGATAAAAAAATAACCATCATTGAATAATAAACGAGTATTGAAATTAGTTTAGATAATATTTTAAAACTTTAGCATAATGACTAAATTCAGAATTTCTAACTTACTTGTAGTTTTGTTTGCAAGTTTATTTTTGATTTCATGTAACAAAGGTAAAGACGTCTCTCCTACTACGGGCTGGAATTATAATGATCCTGAGAATGGAGGTTTTTATGTAACCGACTCACCTGATCAGATAGTAGGACCTGGTCTAGTAGCCATTGAAGGTGGTACTTTCACTATGGGTTCTACGGCAGAGAATATTTATTACGAATGGAACAATTCTCCGAGACAAGTCACTGTTACCTCATTCTTCATGGATCAGACAGAGGTAAGCAACTTAGATTATTTAGAGTACTTATATTGGTTAAACAGGGTGTATGGCCCAGAATATCCTGATGTTGTAAAGAAAGCTTTACCTGACACTTTGGTATGGCGCAGTTCTTTATCATACAATGAGCCAATGGTTGAAGTATATTTACGTCACCCAGCATATAGAGAATATCCTGTTGTTGGCGTGTCATGGTTACAGGCTAACGACTATGCTCTATGGCGTACCGACCGCGTAAATGAGATGCTGTTAGTTGAAGCCAATGTCATCACTTTTGATGTCAACCAGACTAAAGACTCACACTTCACCACCGATGCGTACTTAGCAGGACAATATACAGGTACTATCGATGAAGGTATTGAAGACTTAAATCCTAATGGCACTGGCATCCGCAACGTCAAGATGGAAGACGGCATATTACTTCCTAAATACCGTCTCCCCACTGAAGCTGAATGGGAGTATGCAGCTTTAGGTCTCGTCGGTAACACTCAAGATGAACGTATCTCAGAACGTAGAACATATCCTTGGAACACCGATGCTTTACGTACCAACGATAAGAAATATTACGGCAGTTTCGTTGCCAACTTCAAGAGAGGCAAAGGCGATTATATGGGTGTAGCTGGCAATCTCAACGATGGTGCAGCATTCCCTGCTCCTGTTGTATCATACTGGCCTAATGACTATGGATTGTATAACATGGCTGGTAACGTTTCAGAATGGGTACTCGACGTATATCGTCCACTATCCTTTGAAGACTTCAACGACCACAACCCTTATCGTGGTAACTTATTCACAGAAAAATATATCGACACTCTCGGACAGCTTCAAGAAAGAGTGTTATCTAATGAAGAACTCGCTGAACGTAAAAACTACCGTGACAGTTATGCTTTGAACTATAACGATGGTGACTTCAAATCGACAATACAGAATGACTGGACAAACCAAGAAGGCGAGTCTGATGAATACACTAATGAGATGTATGAATATGGTGTCACCACATTGATTTCTGACAAAGCTCGCGTTTATAAAGGTGGTTCTTGGGCTGACGGAGCCTATTACTTAAGTCCTTCCGTGCGCCGCTTCATGAATGAAGATGAAAGCTCCTCAACGATAGGTTTCAGATGCGCAATGAATAAGATAGGACCGGCTATGACAAAATAAATATAGTTTAAATATAATAAAAGTCGTCAAACTATGGCGACTTTTTTTGTTTAGATAGTATTATGAACGTAATAGAAAAGATTTATCAACATTACACAAAGAGACATCTCGTCTCAACAGATAGTCGCTCCATAGAAAAAGACTGTGTCTTTGTGGCGATAAAAGGTGAACGTTTCGACGGCAATGACTTTGCATACAAGGTGGCTTCCGACGGTATAGCAGCCTGCGTCATCGCCGACAGAAAAGACCTCCCTCACCACGAGCGACTCTTTATCGTTGACGATAGCATCAGCGCATTACAACAACTCGCTAAACTTCACAGAGAACGCATCAACATACCTGTCATTGGCATAACAGGTACCAATGGAAAGACAACCACCAAAGAGCTTACAGCTGCCGTTCTGTCGAAGAGATACAATATCATATACACTCAAGGCAACTACAACAACCATATCGGTGTGCCTCTGACCTTGTTGCAGATGCGACCTGATACCGAGATGGCTGTAGTGGAGATGGGCGCCAACCATATCAACGAGATAGCTCAGCTATGCTCTATAGCTCAACCCGACTTCGGACTGATAACAAATATAGGGAAAGCACACATTGAAGGCTTCGGCAGCTTTGAGGGCGTAGTGAAAACAAAAAATGAATTATACGAACACCTAAGAAACAACGACGGAAAAATCTTCGTCAACAACGATAACACACTTCTAAGAGAACTATCAAAAGACCTAACATGTTTCAGCTATGGCAA
This sequence comes from Lentimicrobiaceae bacterium, assembly GCA_015061295.1. Taxonomy (GTDB): domain Bacteria; phylum Bacteroidota; class Bacteroidia; order Bacteroidales; family F082; genus Limimorpha. The sequence continues at coordinate 17,116 of SUWU01000010.1, read as the reverse complement.
AGACAACAATGCCGACATTAAAGCAGAAGTAGTCTCTTTCAACCCTTATCTCACCATCAGATGGAATAATAATGAGATAAAGACAAACCTCATAGGAGAATACAACTTCGAGAATGTGTTGGCTGCCATCTCGATAGGAACATATTTCAATGTTGACAAAACACAAATCATAAAAGCAATAGAAGACTACTACCCTACCAACAACCGTTCGCAGTATATCAAGACTGACAAAAATGAAATCGTGATGGATGCATACAACGCCAATCCTGTGAGTATGTCGAATGCCATTAGAAATTTCCGCCGCATCAGCAGCAACAACGCATTATTGATATTAGGCGACATGAAAGAACTCGGCAAAGACTCCGAAAACGAACACTCCATCATCATCAGTCTTGTCAAAGAACTTGGATTTAACAAGGTATTTCTCGTAGGCGAGGAATTACTTAAAGCCGACATCGATAAATCATTCTGTCATTTCTCCAATGTGGAAGAGCTCATCAGTTATATCAACACTCACGAAGTGCAAAATCATAAGATATTAGTAAAAGGCTCCAATAGCATTCATCTTGAGAAGCTGAAAAACATCTTATAACAATGAAAGATTTTAAGGTCATAGGATTAATGTCGGGCAGTTCCCTCGATGGCGTTGACATCGCTTATGTCAACTTCAGCCACGACAACAGAAAATGGTTCTTTCAGATTCTTGAAACTGGCAATATTCCATATACATCTTCATGGAAAGAGAAATTATCATCAGCATTTGATAAAGACGCCGCTCAGCTTAAAGAACTTGACATTGAATACGGTAAATATCTTGGAAATGTCACAAAAAAATTTATCGAGAAGTACGAGTTAGCTCCCAAATTGATAGCCTCACATGGTCACACTATCTTCCATCGTCCAGAGGAAAATTACACTCTACAGATCGGCAACGGCAATGAGATAGCGAAGATAACAGGCATCACTACTATCAACGACTTCAGAAGCGAAGATATCGCTAAAGGCGGACAAGGAGCTCCATTAGTACCGATAGGTGATAAATATCTCTTCGCCGACTTCCCTATATGTCTCAACATAGGCGGCATAGCTAATGTGTCGTATGACATTGAAAAACACCGCATCGCATACGACATCTGCATGGCTAATCAGCTACTGAATTATCTTGCCAACAAATTAGGTTACGAATACGACAACAATGGTAACTTTGCTCGACAAGGTCATGTCGATGAGATATTATTAAGTCAGTTAAACGAGAACCCATACTATACACAAGAAGCGCCTAAGTCGTTAGGTAGAGAGTTTTTTGAAAAGAACCAACGCGACATCATCGACAATAGCGGACTCGATATAAAAGATGTCATGGCGACGGCGACAGAACACATCGCCTATCAGATAGCTTCAGCGACAAGTCATTTAGAAAAAAGCAAGATACTCATCACAGGAGGCGGAGCAAAAAACAACTATCTCATTGAGAGGATACGTACATTGAGCAAACATGAGATTGTGATACCCGACACCATGACGATAGACTATAAAGAAGCGCTTATCTTTGCTTTTCTTGGCGTGTTAAAGATGGAAGGTAAGGTAAATGTACTATCATCTGTCACAGGAGCATCGTCAGACAGCTCCAGCGGTAACATATGTCTGCCATGATATTTACAATAAAATTTTAAAAAACAAGTTAAAAGTTAAGAAACAATATTATAAATATGAAATTATCAAGCATTCTTATCCAGGTCACTAACGACCTTATCAATTCGCCAGAGGCTGAAGAGATTAAATTATCATTATGGGAATTAGCAAAAGAAGGAGGTTGGATCATGTTGGTGCTCGCTATCCTCTCTGTGATAGCAATATACATTTTTGTTGAGAGATTTATCACCATCAACAGAGCCTCTAAGAAAGACGATGAATTTATGAACTCTATCCGTAACTATATGATAGAAGGCAGACTCGACGACGCAAGACAATTATGTAAGCAAAAAGGCAATCCTATTTCAAGGATGATAGAGAAAGGCATCTCACGTATCGGCAAGCCTCTCAACGACATACAGACCGCCATAGAAAATGTAGGCAATTTAGAAGTCAGCAAGTTGGAGAAAGGCGTAGCTCTTATCGGTATGATCTCAGGAGCCGCTCCTATGCTCGGTTTCCTCGGCACTGTAACAGGTATGATACGTGCCTTCTACGACATGTCGATGGCCGGAAATAACATTGATATCGAGTTGTTATCCGCTGGTATCTATGAAGCTATGGTAACAACAGTAGGTGGCCTCATCGTCGGTATCATCGCATTCATATTGTATAATATCTTAGTATCTAAAATTGACAATATCGTCAACTTATTAGAAAGCAAGAGCATAGAATTTATGGATGTCTTAAATGAACCAGCGTGACACAATGAATAATGAACAATGAATAATGAATAATTGTACATTGTAAATCAAATAAGTTATGGCAATAAGAACGAGAAATAAGAGGAAGATTGACTTCAACTCATCATCAATGTCGGACTTGGTGTTTCTATTGTTGATATTCTTTATGTTAACATCTACATTAGTGGCTCCCAATGCCATCAAATTACTTCTGCCATCAAGCAAAAGTAAGACCATGTCGAAACAGACTGTCACAGTATATGTTGATGAGAGAAATCAATATTATGTTGGAGAAGAAGCTGTCGTTGAAGATAATCTTCAAGAGAAGATATATAATGCTTTAGGCAATGAGACAGAAGGCACAGTGGTGATACGTTCCGACAAGAGCGTCGCTGTTCAATATATTGTAAACATCATCGATGCTGTCAACGAGATCAACAAAGAGACCGACAACAAACATAAAGTACTTTTAGCGACATCTAATAAAAAATGACAAACGCCAATAAAAATAAAGTCATCGCTGGCATTGTTACGGCAGTGGTACATGCTATAATAGTGGTATTACTGTTTGTTTTATGTTTCAGGACACCTCTACCGCTTCCTGGTGAAGCTGGTGTGGAAGTTGACATGGGAATGTTTGCTGAGGTCAATGAAGTTGCAAGTCAACAAATCAACGAGGCTACAAGTCAACAAGTCAACGAGACCACAAGTCAACAAGTCAACGAGGCTACAAGTCAGCATGATGAAGAAAATATTTTGAGTGAAGACGAAGACGTTCCTATGATAGAGGAAGTAAAGGATGAAAAGGAGGCAGAAGAAGTAAAGGATATTGAGGAGGTTGAGGAAGTGAAAGAAGTGGAGGAAGAGGTGTTGCCTGTTGTCAACAAGAGGGCTTTATTTCAGGTATCTCCTAACAACAGCGATGCTACTATCACAGAGAACAGCACTAACGCAGAAGGAGATCTTGGCAATCCTAACGGCCTGAAAGACATCGACAGATATGATGGTCATGGAGGCAGTGGCGGGGGTCCTGCTTATGACTTAGGCGGTCGTGGCGCTAAGAGCATAGCATCGCCGAGCAGAGAGTTCGCCGAAGAAGGTAAAGTCGTCGTTGACATATGGGTAGATAAAAAAGGACGCGTCACAAGAGCTGAGATAGGAAAAGGAACGACAGTGACCGACAGCAACATGAGAGAGTCGGCTCGTCAAGCCGCGATGTCGTCGTTATTCGTCGAAGACAAAGACGCTTCCGACATACAAAAAGGAACAATAACATACACATTTATCATAAGACAATAAAGATTTATCATGAATTATAATGAGACCTTAGAATGGATGTTCAACAAACTACCGATGTATCAACGCATCGGAGCTGCAGCATATAAAGCTGACTTAAACAACACCATAGAGATACTCAGCTATCTCAACAATCCACAGAACGACTTCAAATCGATACATATAGCAGGTACTAACGGCAAAGGCAGCGTCTCGCACTCGTTAGCATCTGTCTTTCAGGAAGCTGGTTATAAAACAGCATTATACACCTCACCTCACCTACGCGACTTCAGAGAACGCATCAGGATAAACGGTGAGATGATACCAGAAAACGAAGTGGTGAGTTTCATAGAAAGACATAAGACCAAATTAGAAGAGATGGAACTCTCCTTCTTCGAGATGACTGTAGCAATGGCATTCGACTATTTCAGCAAAGAGAAAGTTGATGTCGCCATCATTGAAGTCGGAATGGGCGGAAGATTAGACTCTACCAATGTCATAAACCCAGAACTCAGCATCATAACAAACATCTCATTAGACCATGTGAAGTTCTTAGGTGACAGCGAAGACAAGATAGCCTTAGAGAAAGCTGGCATCATAAAACGACATACACCCGTAGTCATAGGTGAGACACAAGAGAAAAGCAAAGACGTCTTCATCAAAAAAGCCAAAGAGAGCGACAGTCCTATTTATTTTGCTGATAAGATAATAGAATGTGTCAAGGTAGGTTCCGACTTAGGATACAACACTTATGACATATTTAAAAATAAAGACATCTATATCAAAGCGTTAAACTTTCCATTAAAAGGTAACTATCAGAAGAAAAACCTCGCCACAATAATATGCGCCTTAGATGTCATCAAAGAAAAATTCAATATCAGCCAACGACATATAGATGAAGGCTTGTCGAATGTAGTCAGTAACACAGGCTTGATGGGACGATGGCAACTCATTGACAGGTATCCTCTTACCATAGCCGACACAGGACATAACGTAGCAGGTATCAAAGAGATAACACAACAGTTAGAAGAAACAGATTTTAACACCTTACATTTTGTACTCAGCGTTGTCAACGACAAAGACATCGATGGCATCTTGGAGCTACTACCAAAATATGCAAGATATTATTTCTGCAAAGCAAACATTCCAAGAGGATTGAGTGTTGACATCTTAGCGGAGAAAGCTGCTAAAGCTGGCTTGAAAGGAGAAGCATACAGCTCGGTAACAGAAGCTTATCAAGCTGCACGCCACAATGCCAATCTCGATGATATGATATTCATTGGAGGAAGCAACTTCACCGTAGCAGAGGTGGTTTGATAATGTACGATGTACAATGTGCTATTGGTTAACTATTAACTTCCGACTGTGAATTTTCAATTAAAAAAAGTGTTATATTTGTAGATTAAAATTATGTTGTGAGTAGAGGTTTCTTAAATATCATTTTAATATGTGTCATGATGATTTCCATGGCATCATGTTCTATTAGGAAGCACATCCCTGAAGATAAGATGATATTGAAAAGCAACAAGATAATAATCCATTCTAAAGACATTGACTTTGACAAGTCAGACATCAGCGCGTGTTTGTCACAATCTGCCAACCCCAACATCTTAGGTTTCATGCCTGCGACATGGGTATATTACAAGACGGAAGACAAACGCGACAAGAGGTTATATAAATGGATTAACAACACCATGGGTGAGAAACCTGTCTATTATAACGACGAATTGAGAGAACAGTCTGTATCAAAGATCATAAAATATCTTGGCGACATAGGTTATTTCAAGTCAAGTGTCTCCAACAGGATAAAGAACAAAAGAGGTATTGGAAAGGTATATTATGAGATACATCCTTCAAAGCCTTATATCATTGATGACATAACATATGCTATCAAAGACACCACAGTGTATCGCTATGTCATGGAGATAGCCGATGTCTTACCTGTCAAAAAAGGCGATATATATAACGCCTTCCTCTTAGATGACGAACGCGACATCATCACAGAATATCTAAAGAACAACGGATATTATTACTTCACGCAAGATTATATCTTCATGGAAGTTGATACCAACTACAGCTCCCGCATTGCGAAAATAAACATACGCATTGACGATGCCACCGATCCTATCACAGCTCAACCTGAGAACCATAAACAATATTATATCAACAACATATACATCTATCCTAATGGTAATATCAACGGTAGATTTATGGTCGATACTGTCGCCTACACCTTTAACCTCAACAAACGATTAGGATACCAGACTTTCAACTTCGTCTTTCGCGGCGATCCCAAGATACGATTCAAGACTTTCGATAATATCATACAATTACAATCCAACAATTTATATGAATTACGTAAAGTTGAACAGACATATAAGGCGCTCAACAACTTAAAGATATTCAACCTTAACAATATAGACTTTGAGCCTGTTGTTACTGACCACGATTCCATCAACCTTCTCAACTGTAACATCACTCTCAACAGAAGTAAAGTCAATTTCTACAGCTTACAGTTAGAAGGCACCAACTCCAGTGGCGACTTAGGTATTCTTGGCAGTTTCACCTATCGCAACAAGAACATCTTCAGAGGCTCTGAGATCTTTAATATTAGCCTTCGCGCTGGTACTCAGGCACAGTCGGTTCTCGACAGCGAAGGCAACACCAACCTCTTCAACACTAAAGAGTTCGGCGTTGAGGCAAGCATCTTCTTCCCTCAGTTTGTCAGTCCAATAAAACTCAGAGACTTCGCCAAAGAACGTCAGCCGAGAACTACACTCACCGTAGGTTACAACTATCAGATACGTCCTATATACACACGACAGATAGCGTTGCTCACATTCGGTTACAACTGGATGAAAAACAACCAGGTGCAACATATATTGACACCGGTGACACTCAATAGCGTCAAAGTTGAACCGACGCCCTCATTTGCTCAGATCTTAGAGAAAGAGACTAATCAACGTATCAAAGATCAATATACGAGCCACCTTATCTTCGGTCTCGACTACACCTATATCTTTAACAACCAAGACGTGAGATTTCTGAAGGACTTCTTCTATTTCAAAGCTAACATTCAGTCGAGTGGCAACCTCATCTCACTCTTAAACAACACCTCTCTCGTCAAGACTATAGATAACTACCACGAGATTTTCGGGATACGCTACGCTCAATTTGCACGTCTCTCGTTAGACTTCCGTTATTTCAAATATATCATAGGAGAGAATCAGATAGCCACACGTTTCATGATAGGTGCTGGCATACCTTACGGCAACTCCAACGACATGCCTTTTGAGAAGAGCTTCTACGCAGGAGGCACCAACGGCATGAGAGGATGGGCATTCCGTGAGTTAGGTCCTGGCAGCTTCAACAACCCTCAGAACCTCAACATAGAACGTATCGGCGACATTCAGTTAGAATTTAACTTAGAATACCGTTTCCCTATACACAAATTTATCAAAGGCGCTGTGTTTACCGACATAGGCAACATTTGGACGACAAGAGAGAATGAGACTTTCATCGGGGGACAATTTAAGTTCGACACCTTCTATAAACAGCTGGCCGCCGACGCTGGCATTGGACTACGTCTCGACTTCTCTTTCTTTCTGATACGTCTCGATGCCGCCACACCTATCGTCAACCCTGCCTACCCAGAAGGCGAACGATGGAGATTATCTAAGTTACAATTCAGAGATTTCATCTTAAACTTCGGTATCGGTTATCCATTCTAATTTTGTTGATATGGATATAAATAGCTTATTCAACATGTTGTTAAAGAACTTCGGCTTCACACCTACCGAAGGACAAAAAAAAGTGTTACGTCATCTATCTGCTTTTATCCTCACGCAAAAAGAACGTCCTGTCTATCTCCTCAGAGGCTACGCAGGAACAGGAAAGACAACACTCGTCTCTACCTTAGTGAAAACGCTACCTCAAATTGGCATGAAATTCCAGCTGCTCGCCCCTACAGGAAGAGCTGCTAAGGTAATGAGTAAATATACGGGGACGACAGCCCTGACTTTACATAAAAGAATATATCGTTTCCAAGCCGTAGCCAACGGAGAACTTCGCATGACAAGAGCCGACAACAAGGCAAAAAACACCGTCTTCATCGTTGATGAATGCTCCATGATATCAGATCAAGGCGACGGATTCTCTTGGTCACGATCTCTTTTAGACGACCTTATAGAATATGTCTTCAGCGGCAGCTGCTGTAAATTACTGCTTATCGGAGACTCTGCGCAGCTGCCGCCTGTAGGTCTCGATATTAGTCCCGCCATGGACTTCAACATCCTACGCAATAGCTTCAACCTCACAATAGCGACTTTCGAGATGAAAGAAGTCATGCGCCAAGCCTTAGAGTCAGGGATACTCCATAATGCAACGAATCTTCGTAATATAATGTCTCCGAGTCCCCAAGTCTCCGAGTCCCCAAGTCAATATCAGAGTCAGTGTCATAGTCAATGTCATAGTCAGTGTCATCTTCCTTTATTAAATATCAACGGCTTCAACGATATTATAAAGATAGACCCGATGTCGTTTGAAGAGTTGCTATGGCAGAGTTTCGGTGACAAAAGGAGCAATAACGACGCTGTGGTGATATGTCGTTCCAACAAGAGAGCCAATATGTTCAACCAAGCCATCAGAAGCCGCGTGTTACAAGAAGAAGGCGAACTGTCAACTGGCGAGAGACTCATGATAGTGAAGAATAATTATTATTGGAGTTCCCCGTCTCCCGTCTCCTGTTCCCCGTCCCCTATCTCCCAAATTCCTTTCCTTGCCAACGGCGACATGATTGAAGTGACGAGGATAAATAAGATTGAGGAGATGTACGGATTTCATTTCGCTGGTGTGGATATACAACTGATGGATTACAAAGACACTCCTACCCTATCTGTGAAGATATTATTAGAGACCTTACACAGCGAGGCTCCTGCCCTCACTGACGATGAGAATAAGAGACTGTACCATGCTGTAGAAGAAGATTATTTAGATATCCCTCGTGCCACCGACAGAAGAAAAGCCATGAGAGAAAACCCATATTTCAACGCCTTACAGGTAAAATACGGCTACGCATTAACATGCCACAAGACACAAGGAGGACAATGGAGAAACGTATTCGTGGAAGCGCCATATCTACCTGAAGAAGACACGTTAGGGCTCAGCGACTTACGCTGGCTCTACACTGCATTGACAAGAGCTAGTGAGAAAGTATATCTCGTCAATTTCAAGGACGAATGGTTTGAAGAGTGATAAGTACCATTATCAATTTACATCCTTCAATCCCACTAAATCTTTAAGCTCTGTCTTTTCCGACTGCCAGGCTCTCACATGAATCACCGGACGCGACTTGTCTCTTAAGTCAACCATGAGGAAGAGATAACCCTCATCACCATATGACGTTGAATTATATTTTTGTAACAGCTGCACACCAAAGATATCCTCACCTTTTTTATCTTCTTCCGAGCTGCTTTTCTGCTTAGTAAATTCTGTCTCAGTAAATTTTATATCGATATACTCCTGTTTCTTAAACACTCTAGATAATCTCTCAAAATATTGGTCTTTATTCTCTCTCATCAGATTAACCTGTTTCATAGGCATGTTAAATACTTTCCTATCCATCAGCTGTTCTGGCTTAGCCTTCTCCACCACATGCCCCACTATAATGAGAGCATCGTCGGAGAAGATACTTTCGAGATAGTCGTAGCGTTTCAACGCGTATGCTGTCTGATAATCTTCCAAGAAACTGATGAGCGCATATCTACACTCAGCAGGCCATTTCGTGCGAGAGACGATGTCTTCTTCCGCTATGGAAGTGAGACGAAATGCCAACGACGAGATTAACTTTGAGTTGTTGTCGAAACGGAACACCACCTCTCTGATGAATGAAGCGTGGTTCTTAAACTCGAACTGCATATCGATGTCGTAGCATATAGTCCTATTATCTAACTCAAGAAACTTATATTCTTGAGTTCCCACCACAGAGATCTTAGCACTTCTCACAAGAGTGTCGAGCATAGCATAAGCCTCCTTAGTGAAATACTGTCGTACCGTCTCATAGTTTTTAGCACGAAAGGCGGTCTCAACATTCTGCATCACATCAAGATAATATTTATCATTCTCCTTCAACGACGTTCCCAGCGCCACCTCACCAGGCTGTATCTCATCGAAGTTTTTGAAATATTGCAGATATGGCTTCAACTTCACTTCTTTTCTTGCAACATTTCTCTTAAGCACTACCTTGTCAATATTATCCATGATAGCAATCATATCGTTGACAGCATCTTGAGCGAAGTCATATTCAATCTGAATATCTATCACATCCATTTCAGCGTTAGCGAGTTCAAGTTGAACCTTACCATTTTTCACCGTAGTAGAGATACGTGAGTCGTAGCCGTCATGATATTTTATTCTTAGATTTGAGACATCTTTATCGAAGGCTCTGACATTAAGAATCACAGAGATACCATCTTCATGTATCTCACCTGGGTTGCCTTTAGATATGAAGAAATCAAAGGTCTCCAACACTTCTGCAAGATGTTCATAAAGATAAGTATAAGCGTGAATATGTTCTCCATTGACGTCAACTTTCAGCTTATTTCCTTGCGGATGAGCCACACAAATCATCATAGCCCAATAATATTCTCTCAAGGCATCGTCCATAATGTCTTCAGATTCTTTCCTCTGTGCTATCTCAAATCTACGTCTCATCTCGTCAGCTCTCTCATCGCACAAAGATTTCATGTCGTCTTTATTCAGATACACCAGACAAGAATATTCATCATTTTTTGTATCGTTGACGACATTCATCACTTTAATGTATTTGTTATTTTCTAACTTAGTCTTAAACGACTCTATGATTTTCTCTATCTGTTCATCTCTATCCACACCTGTATCTATCATGTCGAATGCCGATGTTGCTGCAAGATTTTTAAACATAGCCTTTCTTGCTTTTTTCTCTGCCTCCTCATAAGTGTCACAGATAGCACTCTGACCATAGAAATACTTACCGCTATTCTTGATGTCTTCTGGTTTAAGGTTTTCTATTGACTGTCCCAACACATTAAGCGACAGAAATATAAATACAACAGACAAGAATCTTTTCATTACTGCGAAGGATTAAAATATTTTCATAAAAAAGATATGCAAATATAAGAAAAAACACACTGACTTATGACGATGACACAAAAAAAGACGTATCGACATTTTTTCATTTTCATTGGTATCATTGATACATCTCTACGGGGATTCCATGATTTTAAAAAAGCTCCGTAGGAGCGACAGAACAATGACATTGACGATGACAATGACAATGACGATGACATTGAACAATAACAATGACATTGACGATGACAATGACAATGATAATGACGTGGGCATACATTTCAGGCAGGCGTTACGAGCTACGCTCTTCACACCTGCCTGTTGTTCTGTCGTCCCTAACGGGACTTATTCTCAGATTTTCAATTTCCTAGATTTTCAGATTTTTCTTCGCGTCGCCATCATTACGTTTGCTTGCTCCGTTCGTCCCTCACTCCGCTTGCTACACTCCATAATGGCGACGCTCCTTTTTTCCCCTTTTAGCTTAAGACAATTTCTGGATTACAGTGTTAACTAAGGGAGGCAGACGACGCGGAAGCCGAGATTGCCGCTACGGTCGCTGGGACTAAAGCTGCTACGATTAGACACGCGGCAGTACTCAGCATTGTTGATCCAGCCGCCGCCACGATCCACACGGTTAGAGCCCGACGAAGGACCTGTTGGATTTGTCTGTGAACCGCTACTGTAACTGCCATACCAATCCTCACACCATTCCCATACATTACCGCTCATGTCGTAAATGCCGAGTTCATTAGGTGATTTTGTCTTAACGTTATGAGTTGTTGAACCGCTGTTATCCCAGTACCATGCCACATTGCCTATCGTATTACTACCGCTGTATTTATAGCCCTTAGATTTGTTGCCTCCTCTCGATGCGTATTCCCACTCTGCTTCTGTTGGAAGACGGAAGTTCATGCCTGTAAGATTATTCAACTTTGTTATAAATTCCTTGCAGTCGTTCCATGACACATTCTCGACAGGTTTCTGCGAGCCTCTAAAATAACTTGGATTAGTTCCCATAACCGCTTCCCACAATTCCTGAGTCACCTCTGTCTCTCCAATGTAATAATCTGAGAGTGTAACTGAATGTACAGGTTTTTCATCACTGTCAGCATCACTGCCTTGCTCTGAGGTTGCACCCATCGAGAATGTGCCACCTTCTACTTTTATCATGGTAAAACTAACGCCGTTAACAGTGAAGGTTTCGTTAGAAGAAAACGTCAACATCACACTATTGTCTCCGCCATATTGAGAGACATTTATCGCCTTGCTCACTGTCTTGCCGTCGCGTTCTGCTTTGATATTATGTGAGCCAAAGACGACAGTTGTGGTTATAGGTGACAATCCTACGTAATTATTATCTACATAAACCTTGTCGCCACTCTTGTCAGTCTTAATAACTATCTCTTTTCCTGTTTGTAGTTTTTCGTTTACCGTCAGGGTTTCATTTTCTTTTATCGTTATGGTCTTTGTTATAGGAGCGCAGCCGTTCTTCTCAAGTTTCAGAGTATGCGTCCCTATCAAGATTTCATTGATGTAATTTGGTGTGGTTCCGTAGCTCTTCCCGTCAATGTAGATATTAGCTTCCATCGGTGAGCTGTTAATTTCTATGCTACCGCTTATAGGTTTCGGCGCTTCTATTGTTATGGTCTTGTTTTCTCCTAAGATCAAGTCAACGCTTGTCCTACTGCTTCTATGGTTCTGTTTCCTCGCCTCCAAGTTATGAAGTCCTTCAGACACTCTCCCCGTCCATCGACCTCTTCCTTTATAATCTTCATCAACATAAATATCAGAGTCTGCGTCAGTATTAATAGTCAGTGTCACAAAGTTAGCGGACATCGTCAAGTTAGCGTTTGTAGTTTGTCCGTCGGTGACAGTAAAAGATTGTTCCTTCATCTTATACATGTCTTTCATCACCATCACAGTGTATGAACCACTTTTGAGTTTGTCTGTCTTTACAGGAGAGATACCAATATAATCTCCATCGACAAACACCTTCGCGCCCTGTTCTGGAGAAGTAGAGATATTGATATAGCCGAAAGCAGGACGCAACGTTTTATTGACAGTCATCTTATCGTTCACCGTCACGGTGCCTGTCTCCGTATGATACAGATTGCATTCTATCTTATAGGTGTGAGTAGTTCCAATTATCACGCTCTCAGCGTGTTCACCTGTGTTTTTAAGATTATCGTCGATGTATATACGAGCATCGGGCTGGTCAGCTTTCACGATAAGGAAAGTCTTCTGCGAACTGACAGTCTGCAAGGTCTCGTTGAGTTTCAAGGTCTCGCCTTTAACAATATTGATAGACTTTGTCAGCGTCACGTAGCCTTGTTTCTCAAGTTTCAAAGTATGAGAACCTTCCGCGAGGTCGGTGATGAAAGCTGTAGTCTTACCATAACTTTTTCCGTCAACATAAACATCGGCTTCATTAGGTTCTGTGCTTACTGCGAGGAAGCCCGTCTCCACCGCAGGCGTAGGGTCGATGTATTGAAGCACCATCTCGTAGGTACAGAAGTCACAGAGGCTCTCTGGAAAATAGAAGCGAGTGACGCCATAATCAGGATGTCTTATCTCAAGGAAATCAGAATGTTCCGCTGTGACATATATCCATACAGAGCCTGTCTTATAGACTTTATCGCTAATCTCAGTCACTCTGTTACCAGTGAAATACAATTTATGGCGTTCCTCATCATTGATATTCTCGGTAGAGATTTTAAACAATGCCATCGGCTTGTTGTCAACATCGGTATGCTCCTTAGCATCATCCATCACCGCACCGACGACATGAGTGAAGGAACCCTCTTTAATTTTAAAATAATCATTCTGCGCGGCAACATCCAACGACACTAATATCAATAATATAAGAAAGAATCTTTTCATAACGTTTATCATTTTTAAAGAAACAAAGATATGAAAAAAACGATGACAATTGACACTGACAATGACTTTTTTTAAGTCAACTATTAACTATAAATTATACATTGTTCATTGTCATTGTTCATTGTCATTGTCATTGTCATTGTCATTGTTCATTGTCATTGTTCATTGTCATTGTCATTGTTCATTGTCATTGTCATTGTCATTGTTCATTGTTCATTGTCATTGTCATTGTCATTGTCATTGTTCATTGTCATTGTCATTGTTCATTGTCATTGTTCATTGTCATTGTTCATTAAAAAAAGCGACCCCTTATAGTAGAGATCGCTTTTTTACCACATATTATTTTATCTTATAAAGTTTCTTATTCCATATTGGTATAGACTGATTGTACGTCTTCGTCGTCTTCTACCTTTTCCAAGAACTTCTCTATTGCTTCGACGTCTTCAGCCGAGAAAGCCACTGGGCTGTTAGGGAAACGTTGTAAGTTAGCTTTCTTCACACCGATACCGAGTTTCTCCAAAGCAGTCTGCATAGTACCGAATGCTGTCCAATCCGACAATGCTACTACGCCTTCTTCTGTTGCTTCTATCTCTTCGAGGCCAGCGTCGATGAGTTCGAGTTCTATCTCTTCTACGTCCATGCCTTCTGGCAATTCAAGTTCAAAGACTGCTTTACGGCTGAACATAAATTCCAATGAACCTGATGGCACTAATGAACCACCACATTTGTTGAAGTAAGAACGTACGTTAGCGACTGTACGTGTTGTATTGTCGGTAGCACATTCAACTACTACGAGAACTCCAGCAGGACCTTTGCCTTCATAGACGATTTCCACCATGTCGGCAGCGTCTTTCGCTGTAGCTCTTTTTATAGCGGCGTCGATGTTATCCTTAGGCATGTTTTCAGCCTTGGCGTTGATGATAGCCTGACGCAATCTTGGATTCATATCTGGATCAGCACCGCCTTCTTTAGCTGCAATAGTGATCATCTTACTCAATTTAGGGAACACTCTCGACATGTGACCCCATCTTTTCATCTTAGCCGCTTTGCGGTATTCAAATGCTCTTCCCATAGTATAATTTATTTAATGATATATTTTCTTAATTTGCCGTGCAAATTTACAATTTTACTCTTAAATGTAAAAGAGTATTTTGATTTTTTTTGATACAACAAGTCAACTATTAATTGTTTTGTCGTTGCAGTATAAAGATTTCCTTTTGTCTCTCAATTTCGCGACGTAGTTCCTCTTCTGTAGGAAGCAGTGGAAGATATTTTGCTGCGAACAATTGTTCATTTCCATTTAAGACAGAATACTTAGCAATGTCTTTATCCGTATCAGAACATAACACTATTCCTATCGTAGGATTGTCGCCATCGGTTATCTTTAAGTCATCATACATTCTACGATACATATCCATTTGTCCAATGTCTTGATGAGTTATCTTTCCAATCTTCAAGTCTATAAGCACATAACATTTAAGAATCACATTATAAAACACCAAATCCACAAAATAATCCTGCGATTCTGTTCTAATAAGTTGCTGACGTTTTACAAATGCGAATCCTCTTCCCAGCTCCATTATAAAATCCTGAAGATGATCAATGATGGCTGTCTCCAATTCCTGTTCTGAATAAGTGTTATCCTGCTTAAATCCAAGAAATTCTGCAACGATAGGATTTTTCAAAAGTTCCAACTTATTTGGTTGTTCCTCTTTCATCGGCAATTCTGGTTGAACAAAATGCCGCTCAAAATATTGAGTACCGATATTTCTATCAAGCGTCCTCACACTCCACATCTCCTTAGATGCTGTCTCCAAATACCAACGGATAGCAACTTCTGTATCAACCCTTAAAGCTGTCAATATATGCGACCAAGTAAGATTTTGCAAACGTGTTTGCAAAATTTGTAAATCATCTATCGTAAGATAGAATTTTCTAAAATAAGCGAGATACCTTTTACTAAATCCCTTTCCATAACGCATTGTTAATTCCCGTGATAAATGTTCAATTACATGCTTGCCATACTCCGCCCTTTCATTTCCACTTTGTTCCTCTTCAACAATTCTCCTACCTATCTTCCAATAAGTTTCAATCATTGATCCATTCACTGCATCATACGCCTGCTTACGTCCTCGTTCTATTATCTCACACACTTCGTTTACAAACGTCTGACTTGATACATTCTGCATAATTTCTTCATTCTTCATCTTTAATCCTCCTCCAATTTTTCAACATTAATAACTAATCTATCTTCAATGAACGTTTGGGATTTTCTACAAACCACCGTATTGCAAAGCTACAATTTTTAATCTTAATAATACAGTAATTTCAGATAAAAATTTTTAATTCCGACTTCGACACTAACTACTTAACTATATACCTCTAAATCCTTACCAACACATAGAATGTATCCATCATAACACAAAAAAAGTTCCAATCCCTAACGCATCAGGCAGGTATTACGAGCTCCGCTCTTCATACCTGCCTGATGTCTGCCGTCCCTAACGGGACTTAATTTGTCATGAATCAGATTCGTGAAACGCATCAATTACACCGTGTTTATATTTCATGGTGTAATAAGATACGTCCCTACTTATTAACTATTAACTGTTAATTGTTAATTGTACATTATCAGACCTCCATCGCTCCTGTCAGGTCGCTGACGTTCTTGAAGCCGTGACGTTCGCAATATTCCACGATGCCTTGCGCCACCTTCACGGTGATAGCAGGGTCGATGAAGTTGGCTGTACCAATCTCTATTGCAGAAGCGCCAGCGAGCATGAACTCAATAGCGTCGGTTGCTGATGAGATGCCTCCTAATCCAATTACCGGGATCTTCACCGCTTTAGAGACTTGCCATACCATTCTCAATGCGACGGGCTTCACGCAAGCACCCGACAAACCTCCTGTTATTGTTGATAACTTAGGTCTTCTCGTCTCAGCGTCGATAGCCATTCCTAACATAGTGTTTATCAATGAGACGGAATCTGCTCCTGAAGCCTCAGCCGACATCGCAAGTTCTGCGATGTTAGTTACATTAGGCGAGAGCTTCACCATGAGATGTTTGTCATATACCTTTCTCACTGCTGTAACGACTTGTTCAATTCCAGCGCATGTCACGCCGAACGCCATGCCTCCTTGTTTAACATTCGGGCAAGAGACGTTGAGTTCAATGGCAGGGATATTTTCCAAAGCGTTGACTTTCTCAGCCACAGCGCAATAATCTTCTATCGTAGAGCCGGAGACGTTAACGATGATGTTAGTATCTATATCTTTGATTCTTGGATAAATCGTCTCGATGAAATAGTCAATGCCTTTATTTTGGAGGCCAACGGCGTTGAGCATTCCCGAAGGGGTCTCTGCCATACGAGGATAAGGGTTGCCCTCGCGATGGTTCAAGGTTGTTCCTTTGACGAGTATTCCGCCTATTTTTGTCAAGTCGATGAAGTCGGCATATTCTTCTCCGTAGCCGAAGGTCCCTG
>SUWU01000046.1 GCA_015061295.1 Lentimicrobiaceae bacterium | reverse complement strand
TGAGAACAACAATTAAATCATCTGCTGTTCTGTTGGTTTTATTAAATTTTGGCATTGGTATAATATTAAAAAACGACCTGCCAATTTGAGCATTGTCAAGAGGCTTGGCAGGTTCTACTTTGAGTGCAAAGATATAAAGAAAAACCTTCGCTTCTACAATTTTAACATTTTTTAACTTTTATGTTCCTAAATGGAAAGTTAACGGACATAGGAATACATAATGGCTCGCCTCTGATATTCGAGATAGAACTGTTCGGGATAGTATGAGAGTCGTAAATCTAATTAGCGGACTTGGTACGGAGGAAGTTCCCACAAATTAGCACTGATGAGCACTGATTATTTTGTCCACGAATGGACGCGAAATTCACGCTAATGATTTTATCCACGAATGAACGCGAATTTTACGCTAATGATTTTGGAGGCTCCACGTATCGCGAGAATTGGCGCGGACATTAAACCATCCGTTGTTAATTGTACATTGTTAATTGTTAATTGTACATTGTTTTGGGCGTTCCGGCGAAGCCGTCGGGCTTTCCGCTATATCTTTTTCCGCTACGCTCCAAAAGGATACCGCTCCAATCCCTAACGCTGGGAGGCTGCTAACACCTAGTCGCGAGCTTCAAACAACAATTCATAATAAATCAGACGTGTCAATGTGTGTTTATTTTTTTAGGTAACATTGACGCGTCTCTACCATCTTACTTAACTCCTCAAATCCTTAGCTCCTTATCGCACGGATTTTGCTTAGGGGATTGCTGTGAGATGTGAGAAATGAGCAGTTACGATTCACAACAAGTGATAATCAATCCGATACCGGTCTTATATTTTTCCCAACATTGCGACCATCAATGCAGGTCGTTACTTCTTCATTTTCCGTTTTAGATTCAGATTCCAATGACAAAAACGGGAAGAATGTTGCCGTTTCTTTATTTTCTGTATCCAATTTAAGACCACAAGCAACCGAACCTTTAACTCTGCTCATCGAGAATCTCTTTGAATTCGTCTATGATAAGATTGTCGGACATTAGATATTCATTTTAAATGGTTTACGATTAGCTTTTTGTTTTTAAAAGGAAGGTATATACTATGAACCGTACTAAGATCTTTGTTTTTTTATATTATTTTTAACGTCTTTTATATTTTCAAGGAGGATTGAATCTGGTTCAATTTCATAAGATCTTTTATAATATTTCAAGGCCAATCCATATTGTTCGTTACGATCACATACTACACCGACATAATATGGCCAAGATGAATTCTGCGGATATTTATCACACTGGTCTTTCAGCTTATGGAACACCACTTCAAAATACAAATCACTCTTTTCCAACAAAATATCAAAAGCTGTCCAGCTATCATTTATTCTAAGATAATTTATAAAATCATCGACTGCCTGTTCCTCTTTGCCTAATTTAAAGAAACACGTTCCTCGCCTCATATATGCTGGAGAAAAATCGCTATTGACTTTTATCACTTCGCTGTAATATCCTATTGCTTTATCATAATCATCTTCCAAAGCCGCCAATGTGCCAAGACGCATATATTCGCTGACGTTTTCCGGATCTAAAACAGGACGTACCGTTTGTAGTCTCCACCTAAAATTTATTAAATAAGTATGATATTCACTGCTATCAGCCCACAAGTAATACGTACACCATTCATAACCTTTATAAGCAGGTGTTGAACTAAGATAACGGCATGCTTCATTGACATAAAATTCACCATCATATCCATAATAACCAGTTGCTGGAAGAAATATACTATTACCGTTCGGACCTGTTATATCATAACCATTCACATCATTTAATTTAGTCCAAGTCCATTTGCATTTATCTATCAATTCATTAAACTCATCCACCGACGGGACGCGCCACGCCACATGCCTACTTAAGGAATCTTCTTTCCACACATCTTCTAAATACTCGCCGTATTCTTCAGGTGAATTTGCGCCTACATTACATGACGCCCATTTAACACTTAAACCTAAGTCTATGAAATCATGTTCTTGATTATATAATCCATTTATCCAATCATCATACTCCTTAGCCCTCGCCAGTTTTTCCTCTTTCTCTCTCAATGCTTTAGCATACAAGTTGTCAGTTACCAACAGTACCATTCCTTTTTTATTCTCTTCAGTCATATATTCTTTTTTGGAAAGATAACCTTTTTCTTTCAAGAGTGACAGTTCTTCGGTCGTCGGCAGCCGCCATGTATCATACCCATAAACTTCGCTTTCATTTATTTTGGAAATAGTATCATAAGGAATACTGTCATACAATCCTAACTCAGTAGGATACACTTTCAACTTTCCATTGACAATTTCAACGTAAGTACGTTTTTTTGTGCAAGAGATATTAATGGCAAACATCAATACAACAAGTACAAGAGTTTTAAAGATTTTGATAAAGTTTTTTTTCATGATATTTTTTAATTATTGCACTTAAACTTACGATTAGCTGACGATACCGCTAAAAACCAAGCGAATATCGTGACTAATATTTTTGATAATGACTTCATGATTGACTGATTGATGTTTTTTATTGATTTTCTTTAATATACAATAGATATGTTCTTTTTTAATAAAATTTTAACGTCTCAAAGTTTAGATTATTTCTTTGTTTTACGTTTGCGAGGAGTCTTAGGCTTAAAATACAAGTCTCTCGGTTCGCAAGAAAGCTCCTCTATTACAAGCACTTTACCATTATCATCAAGAAGAATTTGATAACACAAATCGTATAACCATGGATCTCTAAACCTATGTCTTATGAGTCTGTATTTACTTGATAGCGTTTTAAAATCAAGAACACTTATGTCATCGACGGGTTCTTCAGGACACACTTTCCCAATTACACATTTGGGTTGTGCTTTATCTATTTCCACTACTTCCAATATACTTGTGATGCCGACTTTCTTTGCCCCTTGAAGTTTGTTTCGCATATATGAATTGAAGTCTTTTTTCGCAATAAAATCGTAACCTTCAGAACTGTATATGAAATCGTCGGCCAAGTCATCTTCAATGATAGTAGGATCTTCTTTTACAAACACCTCCGCTAACTTGTTTAGCATCTGAACTTCTATTTCGTCATGTAATTCAACTGATAATGCCATAATTATAATCTTTGTCTTTCTGAATTTCTCTCTTCTAATAAACTTGATGCGAGTCCGTCTGCTGTTTGAAGCAGCGTGACTTTACACACGTTCAGCGAATGCTCAACGAGACCGCCTTCTGTGTTAAGGTGAAACGCCGTGCTTGCCGAAGCTGTGAAGAATCCAAGGTTTTCAAGTTCTTCTATGCAACCGTCAACGCCCTGACGGTTTGTGGATTTTAATAATGAAATGAATGTTTCTTTGGTGTTCATAGGGATTGGTGTTTATTGATTTGTAATATATGGTTAAGATATCTGATATGGTTTATATGATTTAAAATCCCATAAAATCAAAATCACCATCAAAGCCATCAGGCATATCGCCATACATTCCATCTGTCATGGCATCCCATGTATCTGCCATGTAATCGTAATCGTCGTATTTTCTATTCATAATATTTTGTGTTTAATTTGATGATTGCAAAATTATATGGTAGATACGAATGCTTTGTTCATGGATTATAAAATATTTTGCTATGAATTAAAATATTTTTTTATCTTCTCTGCTAAAATCTTCAACATTTCAATTACCGAGTCGTATGGTTGCTTGGAAATCCAGAGGTTTATTTGGTAGTTTTTGTATTTTTCGTCATTATTGTAGATAGTGTCATAAGCGTTCTTTTGATTTGCATCTGTCTGTATTTTGAGCCAATCAAAATCGTCTTTATCACGATTTAAATACAAACCACTTTTCTTGATGACTTCAACATATGACAAATCAATCTCAACGTTTCCAACAGAACGATGAGATTGAATATTTCTTGCCTTTGCAAGATTTTCTAAATTACTTCCTTTTATGCCAAACTTCTTCTTAATATAGATACACTTTGAAATGTAATTTATCGATGACAATGTGGTGGTCTCTGTCTTGTATTGATAGTTGATGGCTGCTGCTATCTTATCTATATCTCCTTTATATTGCTTGTCAAAGTAATAATTGACCAACATCTCTGCTTGCATGTGGGCATAACGGCAAAATTCAAGAAAATCTATCTTGTGACTTCTTGTTCCATATCTATACCTTAACATTTCTCTATTATCGGAAATTAACTGAAGTCTTACATGTTCATTGTCAACAAATGAATAATCAATAATAGAGTCAATCTTATCCAGACTAAAGTCTAAACCCAAATATTTTTCAATTTGTTTTATTTTGTTAAGATATATACTATTCTGCCCAAACCTCTCTTCCATCGCTTTCCTGAATTCAGGGTCGGTACTGGTCAATTGTTCTATCTTGTCTAACAGATTTTTATATTTTTCTCTGCCTCCGCTCATAACTTTCTTATTTTAGAAGTTCATCTAATAAGTTTTCAAGTTCTGATATTAAGGCTTCGTTGTTGGTTTGGTTATCGGTTTGATTTATAATAGGATTCTTGACTTCCATCAGATGGTCATATTTGCCTTGAAGTCTTTTGTAAACGGAATCATTCTCTCCTTTTACCATCTTCAAGTAAAGCAATTTTCCGCCCAGAACAGCATCTAAATTAGGATTACCTTTCTTGGTATATCCTTTTTCCGCTTTATATCTTGGATGGAAACGTTTAACAGCTTCATCGTAACCATATCTTTCCCAGATATATAACAGATTGCGTATTTCCTTCACATATTTCTTTGTGACATTGGCTTTTTCGCATACTATCACACCTGTGACTTCTTGCCTGCCACCTCTTTTTTGCAGTCTAGTTTTCTTATCGTTGATGACAAATCCATCCTCCGTGATAATACGTTGAAGTTCTTTCCTAAAATCGCTTTCTTCTTGATAAACATTATGGCTACTACTAAATGTAATATCATCAGCATATCTAGAATAATTAAGTCCAAATCGTTTTGCGAGACCTGCTAATTTATGGTCAAGTTTGTCGCAGATGATATTGGTAAGAGTTGGTGATGTTGGTGCGCCTTGTGGTAAGACGTATTTTATATTCTCTCCATCAGTGACTTTCATTGTGCACAATCCAGAAATCATTCTTGCGATGTCATCAGAAAATTCAAATGGTTTCACCTTTAGTCTAGCACATATTCTAGCTCGGGTAATGGAAGGGAAAAAGTCTTTAAGGTCGATGTTAAAGACATAATTCTGGTTTATATGTCTCTTCGCATTGTCGACGACACTTCTGTTTTTAGCAAATCCCATAGCATATTTTGAAGGCTCATAGATTTCCTGAAGTATCATATTCATACATTTAAGTATGATTTTCAAACCTTCAACCGGAGCTGAAATCTTACGAGTGCCACCGCTTTTCTTAGGAATTTCAAAATCCTTATAACGTTTTACATCAGAAGCAGGATTGCTGTAGAATGTGATTTGTCGCAATTCAAACGGATATGCCTTGTCTCCCAAATATTCTTGCTTCGCATCGTTTAACAATGTCAACAATGCAGTCTTACAATCATGAGTATTGAGGGTTTCTATGATTCTTTCTTTATCCATTTGAAAATGATTTAGTAAAGAACTTCGAGAATACCAACTGAGATTCTTTTCTTCAAACATGCTCCTAGATTTAGCAATTATAATATTCTATAGACTAGTTTCAAAGACTAGTTTCAAATAACAATAGCAACATTGTTTTGATATTAGACGAATACATCTAACAAATTCAAAATGCTCTCCCAGTCAGTATCTCAAAGAACTTTTATATCGCAAAGTTAATTTATTTTAGTTAGCAAAATCTAATTCAAGCAACTTTATTTGCATTGTATCTTACAATGATATTATTGCAGAAATCAAGGATAAGATTGTTGCTTGTGAGGAAGTCTATTCCTAAGATTCCATGAATGCGGATGCCTTCTTCTTTTTCAATCATATCAAAGGCTAGCGGTGTCTGTTTCATCACGCTGAGTCTGGCCTTACAATTGTTTCCATTCACCTTGAATTTCATAATCGCAGAAAATTCTGATGATATCTCACTGCCATCGACACATCTGGCAAAACTCTTGGATTCTACGATTTGAAGCTTATCCTTGATGAGATCATAAACACGACTATCAATATAACTTTCCGTTGCGCCAGTATCAACGACGAATAACAAATACTCTTTTTTACGGAATTCAGCCAACAAATATGGTACGCCTATTACGTTCAAGAGAATTGGAGCTATCGCTTTTGTGTTGTTTCTGTTTTTCACCGATGTAATTTTCATGTTTCTGTTTCTTTTCATAACTTTTGGTTTTTTATTTTGACGATGCAAATCTACATAGCAGCTACGAATTCTTTGTTCGTAGTTTTGAATAATCTTCAAACATTGAATTCACTCTTTCGTAAACCATATCTTGGATGTTGCTTGGTTCCAAGACCATCAGATCTTTGCCGTATGATGAAAGTTCGCGTATAAGTTCGTAGTTAAACTTACATACTATCTTGAAAATCTGTCCGTTTTCGAGTGTTGGATAACGTTTCCTGAGTTCTTCGTTCTTTGCTATATTTTTTACTCTGACTTGTGATGAATGTAAAGGTTTTGTAAGCACATAATCTTTTGCTCCGTCACTTGTCCAGAAATAGATGTTGCATAAAGGTGCATCATCGTAGTAAGTCACGCCTATTATTTCTTCGTACATTTCTGAAATATCATCATCGTAATCCACATATTTGTGAGAAGGAAGTGGCGTCACCTTGTCGATTCTGTCGAGAGCAAATGTCAATAATTTTTCGTCTTTTTCAGAAGCCGCAACAAGAAACCATCTGCCATTATATTCTTTTAAAAGGTATGGATGGAGATTATGGATGAGTTTTTCATCAGGTGCTACAAACTTATGATAATGTATTTCGACGACTTGTTTGTGGGATATTGCAGTAAATAATTCACCTAAAATTGATTTATCTTCAAGAGGATTTTTTGAGAATGATATTATTTGTCGTTCGTTATCTTTGACGCCAAGACTTTTTCTTAGTCCTTCCAATGTTCCTAAATTTGGCAGTCCGTCGAATTGTCCTAATAGCGACAATGCTGATTTGAGCAGATATTTCTCATCGTCGGACAAATCCTTCTTAAAAATAGAGTAAGAAGGATGTGCATAACGAAGACATTGTTTAGTGAACGACCTTTGTTTTTGGGAGTCGTAACTTTGAACTGAATAGCGTTCAATCTCAACAAGGAATGGTCCTTCGTATTCAAGATAACGCAAGTCTTTTTCTATGGTACGACGAACAACGCCATTGGAATCCTTGTCCAATTCAGAAAGTCGGTTGTTCACTTCTTCTGTCAGATCGTCTAAAGTATAATCATGATATCGGTCGCTAAGAAGTTCGTCCAATATCTTGTATCTTGTCATTGCGTTTTTGTTAGCTGGCATAATAATTTTATTTTTTAGTTAAGGTAAAGATTTCTAATAACAATTACGCCATCAGCACCGACAGCTAAAAATCTCTTCTCATCAGAAGAAAACGCTGCAGATGCTACTGTTTTTGCTCTATTAGCGACACCATCAATTCCACTGGCAAAATCATTGAAATTCTGAATACAATCTGTAACATTTTTTACTGAATGAATAAAAACATTTCCCGATGGTTGATGTCCCCAATTATCAATGTCAGTTGAAGAATATGGAATATAATTTTGGTCTGAAAATGCAATATATTTTCCAGAAGGACTAAAACACAAAAGACTTTTACCTTGTATTTGTTCTATTTTATCGTATTTATTTTCCGACTTTAAGAGATAAGCATTTGCACAACTATCATAATAAGCAACATCACCTAATTTGTTAAACATAGTCATCCAAACTGCTCGCAACGATTTGAATCTTTTGTTAATTTCAATTACATCTGCGGCATGTACTATATTTTTTTCTGCTTCTATATCGTATAATCCAAAAACACCTCCTCCATTTGTTCTTTTTGCTGCAAATGAAAGATATTTTGAATCATAAGAGAATGAAACGTAATTGAGGTACAATATATCTTTACCGATTCTTATTTCTTTCATTGTGTCACATCCTTGCTTTTTATACAATATATATTGTGCACAGTCAACAAATAATGATGTAAAATCTTTAATTGTAGCAATTGATTTTTTTAAATCTATTGCTGACTCATATTCTTTAATCATTATTTTTCTTCTGTATATCTTTACATTTTTATCATTATCAGTATCATTATCTGAAAAATCATAATCTTTTCGCAAAGTATTAAGTTCCTCTGAATTCATATATTGTTTTTTGATTTTGTCATAAAATAGCGTTACAAAGTTGTTTTTAGCTATATATTTACCATCAGGACTTTTAAATTCAAAGTTTGACATTTCATTGCGCTCAATTCTTTTAAGCGTAATCGGATCTCTCCATACTGGAATTCTTGAATCTGCTTCTTGAATTATAATATCAGGTTTATATCCATTAAAACCTGTCTTATGGTTTAAAGTAGAACCTTCAATATCAAATGGTTTTTGTATCATGCACTCAAAATCCATAATATCAGCAGTTACTCCATTTTTTTTAGAAAAAACAACGTTCTTTCCATCACTTGTAAAAAAAGCATTGCTATATGATGAATTATCGAATAACTTTGATAAAATTGTAAATGATTTATCTGCTACTTCATCGTGATATGTAACGTTATCTCCTATGGTTATATATTTTTTGCCAGATGAGTTTGATAATTTTGCATCTGTATATTCAGAATGTTTTATTTCATTTACTTTATCTTCTTCTGAGATTTCTTCAATTCTCCACGATTGATACGAGTGCTTGTCACTTTCAATAACAATAGATGATTCACTGAGTTTATATATTGGCTTGTTGATATATAGTTTGTCTTTACAATAAGTTATCATTTTACCATAAAGTAAGTTTTTTTGTTTATCATCTTGTAGTTTTGATATAAGTCCATCTATTTGGATAGTATTAAAAATTGTTCTGAACTGCTCTATATACGTTCTATATTCTTTATCATATTCATCATGATTTTTTAACAATTCATTAGATTTCTCTTCATATTTATTGAGAAATTCATCCATGGCATAATATTCTTTTGTTTTAGTACTATTGTTAAAACCCTCAATATAGTAAGGAAGTTGAAAAACAAGTTGTTTAATATCAATATCATCAAGATTATAACAATGATATATCTTTTGTAGAACATTGTCTGTTTCCAATCTGAAGAACATATTTTTATATAAATAACATTTATCATCAACTCTTCCAACTTCCTTAATGTTTGATATATACGAGTTTTCTAGATTTAAAGAATAAAGTTCTTCATCTTTAACATAGTATAACTTATTGCCCAAAGAATACATTCCATTGAATTCAACAACAATCCTATTATCTATATAATCATATACAATAATGCTTTCTCCTTGTTGGTAGATTACTAAATGGTAATTTGAAAATATGTGATTATTAAACTTAAACACAAACTCGTCTTTGTCAACATTGTATATAGCATAGTCCGTCTTTGTTATAAACAAGAAATATTCAGATGAATTTCCAGAAACATCACTTAAAGGAATTATATCATCTGGTGAAATGTTATATTCAACCTTTTCTTCATGAGTTTCAACATTTGATATATATATACGATCACCTGTTGTAATAAACACCCAAGGATTATTATCAAAGACATATTTACCTTTAATGTTACTACCTCCTAATTTTATCGCGTCTTCAATACAGATAACAATCTTTTCGTTTAGAGACTTGCTATATAAACAATGTGTGCCAGCACATAAATGAATAACGAGTGGTTCTTTGTCAATACAATACTTTTTGCCTGTTAGTTGGTCAGTCAAATCATCTATATGAGAAGTGCTACTTATTATTATTTCTGTATTGAGGTATGCGTGGTGAGTGTTTGCTTTAATATTTCCCATTGTTTCTTATTTTGACGCAAAGGTATAAATAATCTACGAACTCTATGTTCGGAGGATAAAAAATAATAAATTATATCATGGAGATATTAGTTGTTCAGAACTAAAGTCACATGATATTCATATTGATGCAGATTATTCAAATTGGATCGCTGAAGTTATACTCCTTGCTACACACAAAAATAATCTCATATTCTGCACCAATGGTGCAGAATTACATAATACTGAAAATCAGCATAAATCAAAACTAACACTTATCAACTGTTCTAAATCTATCATTAAAATTTTTCTTCCTTAAATATTATCGTCTTTCAAAAAATAATCGTACCTTTACAATCGTGATTAACCAATTAATTTTTAATGTTATGGATAATGCTAAACTAATATCAGAATATGGTCTTCCATTGGAAGTAGAACTCAGCACTCAGATTTATAACGCCTTGCAGGGTAATGTCGTTGAAGAGATCATCAAAATGGCTAAGATACCTTTCTCGGATAATTATTATCGTAGCATGCTTGAAGGTCATAGCTTCAAGGTGGAAGAAGGTACGCTGTCGCGCTACTACAACATATTCAATGAGATAAAAGAGACGCTGCAGTTTACAGAGCCTGTCGATTTCTACATCACCGGCGACCCTTCTGTCAATGCTTTCGCCATCGCTTCTCAAGAAGAGGGCGAACCTAATATCATCAACGTTAACTCTTCTCTCATTCAGCTTATGACCGACGATGAGTTACGTTTCGTCATCGGTCACGAGATGGGACACCTTATCAATAAAAACGCTACTCTCGTGAAACTCATCAACTTCGTCTTCCCTCATGGCGCTACTATCCCTATCACTCTTCAATATAAAATCAGACTTTGGCAGCAGCTCTCCGAACTCGTCGCCGACCGCTTCGGCTATATGGCGATGCCTAACCTCAACGTCTGCATCTCTGCTTTCTTCAAAATGTCGTCGGGCTTGGATTTCAATAAGATGGACATGAAAGTGGAGGCTTTCCTCGAAGATAACAAGAAACGCTTGGAATATTTCCGTAACGACAAAGGTATCAACTTCGCGACACATCCTATCAATCCTATCAGAGTGGAGGCTTTGAACCAATTCTCTAAAAGTGTGTTCTTCAATGAGAAAGGTACAAGTAAGGAGGATCTCGAAAACGGCATGAACGAGTTAATAGAAATATTATTAAAGGTGAGAAACACTGAACTCGACTCTAATATGGCGAAGTTCATCGCGACAGCCGGCTTGATAATAGCTAACTGCGACGAGACGATAAGCGAAAACGAAATCGACTTGATATTCAGCGAGCTGTCGGTCTTGGAGATCTTCCCTAAGACTTATTTGGAAGACATCGCTCAGAGCGACGTGGTGGAGACTTTCAAGGAATCTATCAAGAAACTGCTTGAATTGAATCCTGAGACAAGAGAGGCGATGCTGAGATATTTGATTTCTATCGCTTTGGCTGACAAAGACATCA
>SUWU01000009.1 GCA_015061295.1 Lentimicrobiaceae bacterium | reverse complement strand
AGATGAGACGACCTGATAAGTCGTTCAAAGAATAGACTGTTCCGTCAGGAGTCTTGATGTTAGCTGTCTTAATATCTTTTAAGATTGGATAATATTTCTGTTGAAGGTCGGCGCGGAGATAGAGCTTGCTGTTTTGTGCCAATGTCATGATAGGCTGACCAGCTTCGACGTAAGAATTGTTAGGAACTAAGATGTCTTTTATCGAGCCAGTGATAGAAGCTCTGTGGAGAGTTTTGCCTTCAGGATAGTTCTGAAGCATGTTTTCATATTGTTTCTTTGCCTTGAGATATTCTGTCTCAGCGTCTAAGAGTTCGCTCTCAGAGATGATCTTATCTTCGGCGAGAGATTGCTTACGCTCATATTCCGACTTAGCCTTGTTATATTCAGCTTCTATTTCCTGACGACGAACTGCGAGGCTACCGTCAGCCATATTGTCGTTGTCGATGCTGAACAAAGTCTGTCCCGATTTCACATCCAAACCTGGCACTATGTCTTTGTTTTCAAACGACACTATGCCGCTTGTAGTAGCTGTTAAAATCTTTTCACCTTCTTGTGAAGGAACAATCTGAGCCGATGTTCTTATGATTTGATATAAAGGTTCTGAAACGGTTTCCACCACTTCAAAGTCGATTTTGTTTTGTTGTTCGACGGAGAATGTGATTGCATCGTCGCCGTGGTCGTGGTGATTACTTTGACTATGACTTTGACTATGACTATGACTGTGATTGTGATTGTGGTCAGTGTCATGGTTATTGTCATGGTTATTGTCATGGTCATGGTGGCTGCATGATTCTGAATGTTGATGCTCATGACCGTTGTCTGTTGACTGTTGTCTGTTGACGTTATTACCGCATGAAATAAGTCCGACGGCAATAGCTATTGTTAAGAATATTCTTTTCATTTTTATGATTATTGATTAATGAGGATTCAAGGAAAAATTTTTTTATATACGTGAGCGTTAGGGATTGGAGCGGCATCCTTTGCGAGCGGGATTCTGGAACGGGGAGCGGGGCACAGAGCCTGTCGAAGTGACTGTCGTTTCGACGAGCTCAACGACCAGAAGTAGCGCGAGCAAAGATACAGCGGAAAGCCCGACGGCGATAGCCGGAACGCCCACATCAATTAACAATTAACAATTAACAATTAATAATTAAAGGAATGTGTCGTGATAATTATGCATTATAAATCATCGGTGGGGCTCGCAATCCGACATTACTTATTGCGAGAGGGTTTTTATAATTAAAGGTGAGATTATTTCGTCGGAAGATTTTGCCTTCGTCATCATGAATGATATCGAAGATTAATGTAATGACAAACAAGTCAAAAGTCAGAGTCTGTGTCAGTGTCAAAGTCTGCGTCAGCGTTTCCTTTTTCGGAGCGAATAGATCGTCGATGATGCATTTGTTTTTATCGAAGTCGTGATGATGATTTTCTTCATCGCTGAAGTCGCAGCAGTTTCCGTGATTATCGCAGTCGTTATGATTGAGCTGATGAATGCAGATAGGTTTATCAGGGTGATGATGATGCGGAATTATTGCATGAAGGAGTATTATCATGCAGGCTAAAGAAAGGGATATTTTACTAATTTTCTTTAACATCAAAACCATAATAGAATGCGAGTGCAAAGATAAGAAAAAAAGTCAACGAGTCAACATGACAACAAGACAACGAGTTTTTTATAAAAAAACCTGAGAACCTAAGATTATTCTCAGATTCTCAGGTTCTTAATTATTTCTTATATCCCGAAACTGGATAGAGACCTGTAGCATAATATGTATTAGGTCCACCTTCAAATCTGATACTTCCGCGTTGTTCGTCAATTCCTACAGTGCATTCATGTATCACGGGATGTTTAGGTTCCGAAGTCATGTCGTCAGAGTCTGTGATCCATATTTTTGTGAGTAAACCTGTTGCGTTATCATATTCACATCCCCACATGGTTACGGAGTGATGGGAAGTGGCGAGGTTTGCCGCTGTTGATACGCCGAGACCGCACATGCCTCTTTCCATAAATGTTTTTACAAAATTAGAGAAACGAGTCATACGCTCTTCATTTGTCAATGTGTTATAGTCGCTGTCGAGATACCAATTGGTATAGTTGTTATATTCTTGAGAGATAAGGTCGCTATAACCACCTTGACTATATCCGTGATACACATGAGGTAATATTTCGTCCCATACGTTTGAGAAATATCCTCCGTTATTTCCTTCTTTAGGTTGAGCGTATGATCCTTGTTGGGCATACATTTGTACGTTTTTACCTTCAAAATACCATACAACGCCGTGTGTTGCATCGCCACCTCTTGTGTTGTCCCATTGTTCGTGATACATATCCATGAGTTTGAGTTGATACAACGACCCTGGATCAGATCCTGTAACAGCACCTTCAGGAAGAGTGTTGCCTGCTGCAACGTAGCGGTCTTGCCACCATTGAATAATGTTAGATGCTGTAGCAGCCCAGCACATATTGATGTCACCGTTGACGGTGCCGTTGCCATACTTATTCACATCGTACCAACCTGATGTCGGAGTTACGCCTTCGGCAAATAACATGGTCTTTCCCAAATCTGGAGCTTGTTCTGCAGTGATGCTTATCTCGTTAGAGATGACTTCATTTTTCTTGGCATAAGCTGTATATGTTCCTGCTGTGAGAGTCGAGAATTTGTTGCCATTGATCTTACTGTTGTTGACAAAAATATCTGCTGCGTCGGTGATGTCATTACCATCTTGCATCACAGTAAATGTAACAGCATCAGTGCCGTTAGCTATGATGGAAGTCGTTGAAGCGAGAAGTTCAATAGGTTGTTCTTCTTGTACAGCCCTGAATTTGATGCTATCAACTTCTACACGATTAATTTCTGTTATCTCGCCATTATGTTTGTGAATTAACATCTTCTTTAGTTCTTGCTCCGACTTAAACGTCAAGCTGTCAACATCAGAACTATTAAATATCATTGTTTCACTTGATGTGTGAATTAATATTTCATTCTGTGCGTTGATGTAATTTGTTATGAAGCAAAGTGCGATGATGAGTAATATTTTTTTCATTTTGTTAGAAATTAAAAACATCTGCAAATATACTCATAATTGTTTAATAATACAGCACTTTATTTAATTTTCTTAGAAATGTTTAAATGTGTTTATTTTCTAAATTAATTTCATATTTTTGCAACATAGAATTAACAAACAAATTAAATCATACAATTATGGCATTCAACTTAAGAAACAGAAGCTTTTTGAAGTTGTTAGACTTCACACCAAAAGAAATTCAATACTTTTTAGATTTAGCTCGCGACCTCAAACGCGCTAAATACGCAGGTACAGAACAACAAAGATTAAAAGGCAAAAATATCGCTTTGATATTCGAAAAGACTTCAACACGTACACGTTGCGCTTTCGAAGTAGCTGCTTACGACCAAGGCGCTCATGCAACATACTTAGGACCTTCAGGTTCACAAATCGGTGTTAAAGAATCAATGAAAGATACAGCTCGCGTTCTCGGCCGCATGTATGACGGTATCGAATATCGTGGCTTCGACCAAGCTACAGTTGAAGAATTAGCAAAATACGCTGGCGTACCTGTATGGAACGGTTTGACAAACGAATTCCACCCAACACAAATCCTCGCTGACTTCTTAACAATGTCAGAACACACCGACAAACCTTTGAACAAAGTTACTTTCGCTTATGTTGGCGACGCTCGTTTCAACATGGGAAACTCTTTGATGGTCGGTGGTGCTAAAATGGGTATGGACGTAAGAATCGTGGCTCCAAAAGAATTACAACCAGACGCAGAACTCGTAGCAACATGTAAAGAAATAGCTAAAGAAACAGGCGCTACAGTAACAGTTACAGACAACGTTGAAGAAGGCGTTAAAGGCTGCGACTTCATCTACACCGACGTTTGGGTATCAATGGGCGAACCAGCAGAAGTATGGGCTCAACGTATCAGCATGTTGAAACCTTACCAAGTTAACGCTGAAATGATGAAGATGACAGGCAATCCAAAATGTAAGTTCATGCACTGCTTGCCAGCTTACCACAACTTAGAAACACAAGTCGGTCGCGACGTTCACAAACAATTCGGTCTCGATGGCATCGAAGTAACAGAAGAAGTTTTCGAATCAGAAAATTCTATCGTTTTCGACGAAGCAGAAAACAGAATGCACACCATCAAAGCTGTTATGGTTGCAACATTAGGAGACTGATTTTAAAATAAACTCCGAATATTTAAGAGACTCCGGGTATCAAAACGATGCTCGGAGTTTTTTTTGACAATGACGATGATGATGACAATGACGATGACAATGACAATGACGATGATGATGACACTGACTATGACGATGACACTGACTATGACGATGACACTGACTATGACGATGACACTGATGATGATGTTTAGTTGATGGATCGGATTTTCTTTATGAAAGAGTGTAATCTTTTTTCAATACTTTGAATATTTACTATTAAATCATTGTATTCAGTTTTATTAATGTACTTTAACATGTACGATAATTCGATTTGAGTCTCTAGCTCATACAATGATCCAATGGATATTTCTAAATAACGTGCAAAGTCATTTAAGGATGAGCGTGAAGATCCTTCCGCTATATTTGATGGGATAGAGATAGCAGCACGTTGCATCTGATTAATAATAGCATCGTACTTTGGAAAAGAATCTGTTAATTGATAAATGGTCTTTGCAAGAATCAATGAATCCTTCCAAAAATCATAACTCCTATAGTTTCTCATTAAATTTTGGTTTTAAAGATTTATAATTTAAACTAAGTCAGTGTCAAAGTCAAAGTCAAAGTCAATGTCAGTGTCAGAGTCAGTGTCAGAGTCAGAGTCCCTTCACCTTCGGTATTCCAGGAACGAAGTCTTTTAGATAAAATGGCTCGAAGTATGCTGTATCGACGAAGTTGTTATTTTTAAATGCTTCTTCTGCAAGTTGTGCCATATACGCTGCTGAGCAATGAAACTTTTCTATCACGGTGATATTTTCTTCGTTTTCAAAAAGAGATACGAGTTTGTCGGCTCCATCGCCAAAAAGATAAAGATGATGATTAAGTTTTAAGTCGGAAAAAGAATTTTCATCGATGATAAGTGCCTCTGTCTCAGAAATCTTCTTCATATCTCCAGTGAAAAAAGCAGAATAAACCTCCATTCTGCGTGCATCAATCATGGGACAGAAGATGGATGACAATGACGATGACGATGACAATGACGATGACATGATATTAGTGTTATTGTCAAAGTTATTGTCTAAAAATCCTTCCGTCATGGCAGCGAGTGTGTCGATGGCGATGAGAGGTTTTTCCATGGCGTAACAAAGTCCTTTGGCAGTGCTCACGCCAATACGTAATCCTGTGTATGAACCAGGACCTTTGCTTACAGCGATAGCTTCTAATTCGTTATATGATATGTTAGCCTCCTTCATCACTTCATCGATGAAGATGGTGATTTTTTCAGCATGATTCTGACCGTCAAGACTTTCTCTTAAAGCGATAACGTTACTGTTATCTACAAGTGCCACCGAACAAACAGCAGTGGATGTTTCCAAACAAAGTATCATCGATATTTTTTTTGCAAAGTTAAAAAAAAGACTTAAAATAAAAACTCTGACGAGGATACATTTTAAAAGAAAAAATGTTAATTTCGCACTTTGCAAATGAAAGTTTTTATAAGCAGACAATTATACGTAAAAATCGGTGTTATAACTAAAAAATGAAGTCATGCGTGTTATCATAGAACCTAATTACGAAAAGATGTCGCAATGGGCGGCAAATCATATCGCTAAGAGAATTAACGAATTTAATCCTACAGAAGATAAACCCTTTGTGTTGGGCTTGCCTACAGGCTCTACTCCAATAGGAACCTATAAAGCGTTGATAGAGTTATATAAACAAGGGAAGGTGTCTTTTAAAAATGTCGTTACATTCAACATGGATGAGTATGTTGGGATAGCAGAAAATCATCCAGAGAGTTATCATTCTTTTATGTGGAATAATTTCTTCAACTACGTCGATGTTAGAAAAGAAAATGTGAATATCCTTAACGGTAATGCTCCAGATTTAGAGATGGAATGTCAACGTTATGAAGATAAGATAAAGTCGTATGGAGGCATTCATTTGTTTATGGGAGGCATTGGTCCTGATGGTCATATCGCATTTAACGAGCCTGGTTCGTCTTTGACATCAAGGACAAGAGTGAAAAGCCTGACGACAGATACTATCATAGCAAACTCCAGATTCTTTAACAATGACATAAACTTGGTTCCTAAGACAGCTCTTACGGTGGGTGTTGGTACTGTGATGGATTCTAAAGAAGTTATGATCTTAGCTAACGGACATGGTAAGGCGAGAGCTCTTGCTAATGTGATAGAAGGAAGTGTAAATCACATGTGGACAGTTAGCGCCTTGCAGATGCATCCCAAGGGAATCATCGTATGCGACGACCTCGCAACATACGAGTTGAAAGTAGGAACTGTTAATTATTTTAAAGATATAGAAAAAGATAATCTATAATGAGTCAACAAGTCAACGAGTCAACGAGTCAACGAGTAGAGATGCAGAGTCATAAAGACACAAAGTCGCAAAATCAGTGTCAGTGTCAATATCAATGTCATGAATCGTCATATGTTGATGAGAATGTGATAATTGGCGAGGGAACTAAGATATGGCATTTTTGTCATGTTCAGTCGGGTGTCAGGATTGGCAAGAATTGTTCTTTCGGACAGAATGTCAATGTCGGAAATAATGTGAAGATTGGCGATGGTGTAAAGGTCCAGAATAATGTCTCGATATATGAAGGCGTTGAACTTGAAAATAATGTGTTCTGTGGACCGAGCAGCGTTTTTACTAATGTTGTTACTCCTCGTGCCGACTTCCCCGTTCATGGTGTCTATACTAAGACTTTGGTAAGAGAAGGAGCCTCGCTTGGAGCTAATTGCACCATAGTATGCGGAGTTACTATCGGCAGACGCGCTTTGATAGCTGCAGGAGCCGTGGTGACAAAAGACGTTGACGATTATGCTTTGATGGCAGGTGTGCCAGCACGACGAATAGCATGGGTGTGTGAATGCGGAAAGAAGTTAGATGAGAATCTAAAATGCTGTTGCGGAAGAGGATATGAGATTGAAAACGGAAAATTGAAAATTAAAAATATATCATGAATTTCTCGATAATAGGCGTCGGCGGTTATATCGCACCGCGACATTTAAAAGCGATAAAAGATACAGGTAATGTATTAGTTTCTGCTTATGATAAAAGCGATAGTGTCGGAATAATGGATAGTTATTTCCCTCAGACAGCGTTCTTTACCGAACAAGAATTATTCGATCGACATAATACCAAACTCATCGAGAAAGGACAGAAGATAGATTTTGTCTCGGTATGTACGCCAAACTACCTCCATGATGCTCACACAAGATATGGATTGAGATTAGGTTGTGATGTCATCTGCGAAAAACCTGTAGTCTTAAATCCATGGAATATCGATGCCTTGGAAGCTGTGGAGAAATCAACGGGACAGAAGGCTTATACCATTCTCCAGCTGCGACTTCACGACTCTATTAAAGCATTGAAGAAGAAAGTTGATGAAGGTCCGAAAGATAAGATTTATGATGTCGATTTGACTTATATTACAGCAAGAGGAAATTGGTATTATACCTCATGGAAAGGCGACGTTAATAAGAGTGGAGGCGTAGCAACGAACATTGGAATTCATTTCTATGACATGCTTCAGTGGATTTTTGGCAAGGTGACGAAAAGTGTTGTTCATGTGTCGAGTCACGACAGGGTAGCAGGATATTTAGAGTTGGAGAAAGCACGAGTAAGATATTTCTTGAGTATCAACGCAGATACATTGCCAGAAAACGCAGTGCAAGGGGAAAAGAGAACGTACAGAACCATCATGATTGACGGAAATGAATTTGAATTTAGCCAAGGCTTTACCGAACTTCATACAGAGAGTTATAAGAAGATTTTGAAGGGTGAAGGATTTAGAATTTCAGAGGCACGCAATTGCATTGAGATGGTTTATGATATAAGAAATGCAAATCCTATTGGCCTCAAAGGTGATTATCATCCATTGGCAAGATTAGAATTAAGTAAGCATCCTTTTGGATGGAAATAAAATTTGATTATGAAAATCACAGTAGCAGGAACAGGTTATGTCGGACTCTCGATAGCGACATTATTGGCACAAAATAACGAAGTGATGACTGTTGATATAGTGCCAGAACGTGTCGAGATGGTGAACAAAAAGATCTCGCCAATACAAGACGATTACATCGAAGAATATTTGGCAAATAAAGAGTTAGATTTGCGTGCTACTATAGATGCAGAATCTGGATATAAAGATGCGGATTTTGTTGTGATAGCGACACCGACGAATTACGATAGTGTGAAGAATTTTTTTGATACATCGGCAGTGGAAGATGTTATTGAAAAGGTTTTGAAGATAAATCCTAATGCTATCATGGTTATTAAAAGCACTATTCCTGTTGGATATACAGAGAGTGCGAGAAAGAAATTTAAAACAAATAATATCATATTCTCTCCAGAATTTTTGAGAGAAAGTAAGGCATTGTACGATAATCTATATCCATCAAGAATTATTGTTGGATATGATATGAAGGATAAAAAGTTGGAATACAAAGCAATGCAGTTTGCAGATCTTATCAAAGAGGGTGCCATTGAAAAAGATGTTCCAATTCTTTATATGGGGACAACAGAGGCAGAAGCAGTGAAACTTTTTGCCAATACATACTTAGCGTTACGTGTTAGTTATTTCAATGAATTAGATACATATGCAGAGTTGAAAGGCTTAGATACACAACGAATTATTGAAGGAGTTTGTTTAGATCCGAGGATAGGAACACATTACAATAATCCGAGTTTTGGATATGGAGGCTATTGCTTGCCTAAAGATACTAAGCAACTACTTGCAAATTATGAAGATGTGCCACAGAACATGATGTCTGCTATTGTGGAAAGCAACAGAACAAGAAAAGATTTTATTGCGGATCAAGTGTTGAAAAAAGCAGGTTATTACGATTATTACAACTATAGTCATTATAATGCTGATGCCGAGAAACGTTGTGTTATAGGCGTTTATCGACTTACGATGAAATCCAATTCTGATAACTTCAGGCAAAGTTCCATACAAGGAGTGATGAAGAGAATTAAGGCAAAAGGAGCTGAGGTGATAATTTACGAGCCTACATTAGAAGATGGAGTGACTTTCTTTGGAAGTAGGATAGTCAATGACTTAGAAGAGTTTAAGAAACAAAGTCATGCTATTATTGCCAATAGGTATGATTTGTGTCTCGATGATGTTAAAGATAAGGTCTATACGAGAGATATTTTTAAGAGAGATTGAGTCTCATAAAAAAATATTTTTTCTTGTGTTATTTTTTAGAAATACATGATATTATATTTAGTTGTATCTCAATGAATTACCCCCCCCCGTTTCTGTTTTTACAGAATGTTAATAAATGTTAAGAAAAAATTTTTATTTTAACAAAATAAGATTTATCTTTGCATATTGTGTAAAAGTGTATTTTTGATACTTGCTGACAGTGTTTATAGTGTTGTATTTCAATTATTTAACATTGTAAACTGTGAGTGAGGCGGCGAAGCTGTAAGAAAATGTCATTGAATAATCTCCAAACAAAATTCCATATATCATGAAAGGTATCGTTTTAGCAGGCGGTTCTGGTACTCGTCTTTATCCAATCACAAAAGGTGTGAGTAAGCAGTTGCTTCCTATTTTCGATAAGCCGATGGTATATTATCCTATTTCAGTCTTGATGATGGCTGGGATTCGTGATATATTAATAATCTCTACACCGCAGGATTTGCCAGGATTCCAACGACTTCTCGGCGATGGTTCTGATTATGGCGTCAACTTTAGTTATGCTGAACAACCTTCACCAGATGGTCTTGCTCAAGCATTCATTATAGGTGAAAAATTTATTGGTGACGATTGTGTATGTTTGGTTCTCGGTGATAATATATTTCAAGGCGCAGGGATATCTTTTTTGTTGAAAAATGCAGTTGTCGATGCTGAGCAAAACAAGAAAGCAACAATTTTCGGCTATTGGGTCAATGATCCAGAACGCTATGGCGTGGCAGAATTTGATAAAGAAGGTAATTGTATCTCGATAGAGGAAAAGCCTAAGGATCCTAAGTCAAACTACGCAGTAGTTGGACTTTACTTTTATCCTAACAAAGTTGTTGAGATAGCGAAAAATGTAAAACCTTCTGCAAGAGGAGAATTAGAGATAACATCAGTAAATCAAGAGTTTCTGAAAGATGATGAGCTTAAAGTACAGGTCTTCGACCGTGGATTTGCGTGGCTTGATACAGGTACCCATGATTCTCTTGCTGAAGCGTCAACTTATATTGAGGTATTGGAAAAACGTACAGGACTTAAAGTGGCTTGTCTTGAAGAAATAGCATATACACAAGGCTGGATTACAAAAGAGAAAATGCAAGAATTGGCACAGCCGATGATTAGAAATCAATATGGTCAGTACTTGCTTAAATTGATAAATGAATAAATTAACAATGATGCGACGTAGTATTGTTATAACAGGTGGAGCAGGTTTCATTGGAAACCATGTCGTTCGTTTATTCGTAAATAAATATCCAGAATATAATATAATCAACTTAGACAAACTCACTTATGCTGGTAATTTGGCTAACCTTAAAGACATTGAAGATAAACCTAATTACAAGTTCGTGAAGATGGATATCTGCGACTTTGAGGGTTTCTATCAGCTTATGCAAGATGAAAAAGTAGATGGCATCATCCATCTCGCAGCAGAGTCTCATGTTGATAGAAGCATCAAAGATCCGTTCACATTTGCCAAGACAAACGTAATGGGAACTTTGAGTCTGCTTCAAGCAGCGAAACTTTATTGGGAGTCATTACCAGAGAAATATGAAGGTAAGAGATTTTATCACATCTCTACTGACGAAGTCTATGGCGCTCTCGCAATGAATCACCTAGAAGGAATTAAACCTCCTTTTAAGACAGTAGCTTCTTCCGAAGGTCATAAGGCATACGGCGATGAGTTTTTCTATGAGACAACAAAATACAATCCTCACTCACCATATTCAGCGTCTAAAGCGAGTTCCGACCATTTCGTAAGAGCTTATCACGACACCTATGGAATGCCAACTATCGTGACAAACTGCTCAAATAACTACGGACCTTATCAGTTTCCAGAAAAGTTGATACCTTTATTCATTAATAATATACGTCATCGTAAGCCGTTGCCTGTTTATGGCAAGGGTGAGAATGTTCGTGATTGGTTATATGTTGAAGATCACGCAAGAGCGATAGATTTGATTTTCCATGAAGGAAAGATAGCAGAGACATATAACATCGGCGGTTTCAACGAATGGAAAAACATCGATTTGATAAAGGTGATGATTAAAACCGTTGACAGAATACTTGGCAATCCAGAAGGACATTCATTAGATTTGATAACATACGTCACCGACAGATTAGGACACGACGCACGTTACGCCATCGACTCTACTAAGTTACAGAAGGAACTCGGCTGGGAGCCATCGCTTCAATTTGAAGAAGGTATAGAAAAGACAGTGCGCTGGTACTTAGACAACCAAGAATGGATGGATAATATCACTTCTGGGGAATACGAAAAGTATTACGAGGAGATGTATAAGGGAAGGTAACAATAACAATAAATATCATGAAAATATCAGTAGCAGGAACAGGATATGTCGGACTTTCTATCGCGACATTATTAGCACAACATAATGAAGTTACTTCTGTGGATATAGTGCCAGAAAGAGTTGAGCTTATCAACAATAAGAAGTCTCCAATACAAGATGACTATATTGAGGACTACTTGGCAAATAAGCCATTGCAATTCAAGGCAACTTTAGACTGGGAGAATGGCTACAAAGATGCTGAATATGTTGTGATAGGTGCACCTACCAATTATGACAGCCAGAAGAATTTCTTTGACACATCAGCAGTTGAGGATGTAATTGAAAAAGTACTGAAGGTAAATCCTAATGCTATAATGGTTATCAAAAGCACCATTCCTGTTGGATATACGGAGAGTGTAAGAAAGAAATTCAATACTAAGAATATTATCTTCGCTCCTGAGTTTTTGAGAGAAAGCAAGGCTTTGTATGACAATTTGTATCCTTCAAGAATTATTGTCGGATATGAACAGTCAGATAAAGAATTAGAAGTAAAAGCAAAGCGATTCGCTGAACTTATCAAAGAAGGTGCTATCGAGCAAAACGTTCCTATTCTTTATATGGGAAGTACAGAGGCTGAAGCTGTAAAGTTATTCGCAAATACATATTTGGCTTTACGCGTAAGTTATTTTAACGAACTCGATACATACGCCGAATTAAAAGGTTTAGATACACAGCAAATTATCGAAGGTGTCTGCTTGGATCCAAGAATTGGAACACACTATAACAACCCAAGTTTCGGCTATGGCGGTTACTGCTTGCCAAAGGACACGAAACAACTCTTGGCAAATTATGCTGATGTACCACAGAACATGATGTCAGCCATTGTTGAAAGTAATAGGACAAGAAAAGACTTCATTGCTGATCAGGTGTTGAAACTTGCAGGTTGGTATGATTATACCGACAACAATACTTATAACACAAATCAAGGTTCTAAGCTTCCAGTCATAGGTGTTTATCGTCTGACAATGAAATCTAACTCCGATAACTTCCGTCAGAGTTCCATTCAAGGTGTGATGAAGAGAGTTAAGGCAAAAGGCGCACAAGTTATCATCTATGAACCAACATTAGAAGATGGAACTACATTCTTCGGAAGTAAAGTTATCAATAACTTAGAAGAATTTAAGAAACAAAGTCAGGCTATCATAGCAAACAGATACGACTCCTGCCTCGACGATGTCGCCGAGAAGGTTTATACAAGAGATATTTTTAAGAGAGATTAAAACTTATAGAATATGAAAGTTTTAGTTACAGGTGGTGCAGGTTTCATTGGATCAAATCTTATTGAAAGATTATTAAGTACAGAACCAAATATTGAGATTGTTAATCTTGACAGTGTTAATGATTATTATGATGTAAGCATTAAAGAATATCGACTCAACCGTTTAGAGCAGATTGCAAAACTGCATAATGATTGCAAGTATACTTTTGTTAAAGGTAATTTAGCTGACAAAGCATTAATTGACAAATTATTTAACGAATACAATTTTGATATTGTTGTTAATCTTGCTGCTCAGGCTGGTGTACGTTATTCCATTACAAATCCTGATGCTTATATTGAGAGCAATATAATTGGTTTCTATAATATCTTGGAAGCCTGCCGTCATAGCTATGACAATGGCAAAGAAGGTGTAAAGCATTTGGTTTATGCATCATCTAGTTCGGTATATGGTAACAATGAGAAAGTACCATATTCAACGGACGACAAGGTTGACAATCCTATAAGTTTGTATGCTGCTACAAAGAAAAGCAATGAATTATTTGCTCATTGTTATAGCAAACTCTATAATATTCCATCAACAGGATTAAGATTCTTTACCGTTTATGGTCCAGCAGGGCGTCCAGATATGGCTTATTTCGGATTTACGAATAAACTTATCAAAGGAGAAAAGATACAGATATTCAACTATGGAAACTGCAAAAGAGACTTCACATACGTTGATGATATTGTAGAAGGCGTACAAAGAGTTATGCACAAAGCACCAGAACGTAAGATTGGCGAAGACGGATTGCCAGTGCCACCTTACGCAGTATATAACATAGGTAACAGCAATCCTGAAAATCTTCTTGATTTTGTCCAAATATTACAAGAAGAGTTGGTAAGAGCGAATGTTCTTCCTTCTGACTATGATTTTGACGCACACAAAGAACTCGTCCCAATGCAAGCCGGTGATGTACCAGTTACATTTGCCGACACAACCGCATTAGAACGAGATTTTTGTTTTAAACCAAGTACTAGTCTTAGAGAAGGCTTGAGAAAATTTGCTGAGTGGTATAAAGAGTTTTATAAGTGATAACAACATTTAGATACAAATTATTATGAAAATAGGAATCATAAAAGAAACCAAAATTCCGGTAGATAATAGAGTAGCATTATCTCCTGCTCAAGTCGCTAAATTACAAAAAGATTTTCCTGATAGCGAGTTCTTTGTACAAGCAAGTGATATCAGAGCTTATAGCGATAATGAATATCGTTCTTTAGGAATAAAGGTAGTTGATAATGTTGATGATTGTGATGTTCTCTTCGGAATAAAGGAAGCGACAATAGAATCTTTAATACCTAATAAACACTACTTCTTTTTTGGACATATTGCAAAAATGCAAGAATATAATCGTCCATTAATACAAGATATGATTAAGAAGAATATAACTTTTTCTGATTATGAATATCTTGTAGATGATAACAATGCTCGTGTTTGTGCTTTCGGCTGGTGGGCTGGTGTAGTTGGTGTTTATTATACATTAAGAGGATACGGATTGCGTACAGGAAAATACAATCTTCCAAAACCAGATTTGAAATTTACACTTGAGGAACTTTTAAAAACTTTAAACGAAATAGAGTTGCCTGCAATAAAAGTATTGGTTACAGGTGCTGGAAGAGTGTCGCAAGGTGCACAATATGTATTGGAAAATATAAATGCTCGAAAAATGTCTCGTGAAGAGTATTTAAACACAGATGATATTAAAGAACTTACATATTGCGCGGTGGATGTTGATGGCTTAGTTAGAAGGAAAGATGGAACAGAGTTTTCTTTTATTGATTTTACAAAAAATCCTCAAGAGTATGAAAGTGATTTCATGAAATGGGCAAAGAAAAGTGATTTGTTTATATCGGCACATTTTTGGGCGCCCGAAGCACCTGTATATCTCAGCGAAGAAGATTTGAAAAACAGCGAAATGAGGATTAAGATGATAGGTGATGTTACTTGCGATATTATGGGAAGTATAAAATCTACAGTACGCTCTTCTACCCATGCCGAACCTTATTACGACTACAACCCTGCTACAGCAAAAGAAGAAGCAGCATTCTCGTCCGATAACAATATCACTGTGATGGCAGTAGATACATGTCCCAATGCATTGGCGTTAGATACAAGCGCATATTTTGGAGATATGTTGATGA
Organism: Lentimicrobiaceae bacterium; assembly: GCA_015061295.1. GTDB lineage: Bacteria > Bacteroidota > Bacteroidia > Bacteroidales > F082 > Limimorpha. Next base: position 49,700 of record SUWU01000009.1, on the reverse strand, counting down.
AACATGTATTTGAGCCAATGTTGAAGAATGAAGAAAGTATGGTGATATCACGTTCTACCATACTAAAAGATGGTAAGTTAACCGAACGTTTTGCTTATTTAAAAGAATTTGCAGAAGGAAAATAAAGGAAAATAAAAGATGGCAGAAGAAAATCTTAAGGCCAAGACCCTGTCGGGAATGATTTGGAGCTTTGTGCAGCGTTTCGGCACAATGGCTATATCATTTGTGTCGAATATTATACTTGCTCGACTACTAACTCCTGACGACTATGGCACTATTGGTATGCTGATGATCTTCATCGCCGTTGCCAACACGTTTGTTGATGGAGGTTTTGGTTCGGCACTGATACAGAAGAAGGAGCCTACGAAGGAGGACTACTCTACGATTTTTTGGTGGAATATGCTTCTCTCGGTGGTGCTTTATGGTTTGTTGTTCTTGGGAGCACCAGCCGTTGCCCGCTTCTATAACCTCCCTATTCTATGCGATGTATTGAGGGTGCAGGGTATTGTGTTAATAATTAATGCACTGAGCATCATCCAACAAAACCAGCTGCGCAAGCAGCTCAAATTCAAGCGCCTTGCCTCGGTAACAGTTGTGTCGGCAGTATTGTCAGCAAGTATTGCTATTGTCCTCGCTTATATGGGTTGGGGCGTATGGGCACTTGTGGCTCAGCAACTTATGCTAAGTGGTTTTACAGCGATCCAACTTTGGGTACTCAACAAGTGGTGGCCAAGCATTATATTTTCTACAAAATCTTTTAAAGATCTGTTTGGGTTTGGTGGGTTTATGTTAATATCTGGACTCATCAACACTTTATGCAACAATATCCAAGGGTTACTGATTGGTCGCTTTTGTTCCCCCGCAACGTTAGGATACTATACCCAAGCGCGCAAATTAGAGGAAATAGCATCAACAAGCTTTGTCACAGTTGTTGATCAGGTGTCATATCCTATACTTGCAAAATTTCAAGATGATAAAACTAAACTTATTAGCATTCTAAAAAAGTTGATTTTATCTATTGCGTTTGTGACTTTCCCTTTGATGATTATACTAATAATTATCTCACACCCTTTAATACTATTTTTATATTCAGAGAAGTGGCTTGCGTCTGTTCCATATTTTAGGATTCTATGTTTTGCAGGCATTGCTATTTGTCTTCAAGGTATTCATTACCACGCTGTCGCAAGTATTGGCAAGAGTAAGGCAATGTTTTATTGGACTATTGTCAAGCGCACATTAGGAATTATATACCTAATAGTCGGTTTGTACTATTGGGACATATATGGATTATTATGGGCTTGTGTTGCAGGAAGTTGGACAATATTAATTATTAACGCATACCTGACTAGTAAATACGTAAGATACGATTTAAAGGAGCAATTTATGGATTTGCTTCCAATTATATTGCTATCAATAGTATCGTACATAATTTCAGAGATGACACTTTACTTTATAGATGTCGATGTAATTCTCAAATCATTTATAAGGGGAGGTATATTCTCTATAAGCTATATTGTTATAGCTCACATGCTTAAAATCGAAGCATATACTCAAATTAAAAGTCTATTATTTGAGTATGTTAAGAAAAAATAAGAATTTAATAAATTAATTTTCATGAGATTCCTATTTTGTGGAGATATAATGCCGGGAGGTGTTTTACCATATCAAAAAGAGTTTTTATCGCCATCGACTAAAAAGTACTTAGATTCTTTTGATTTAGTCATTGGAACGTTAGAGACTGCTATTGGTACAAACATTCCATACGATCCAATTAAAATGGAGGGAAGACAAAATATCATCTATTCAAGGGATGAAGATTTTTTCAGACTCAAAGAGATGAATGTTGGTGTAGTTTCATTGGCGAACAATCATATTTTTGATTTGGGGATAGAAGGACTAAAAAACACTATAAACATATTAGAAAAAAACAATATCCAATATTGTGGAGCAGGTCTCAATATTAAAGAAGCATCAAAGCCCTTAATTTTAGATGTTGGTAATCGTAAAATAGGAATTTTAGCATATTGTAGCAGTGATCCTAACCAAGTCGCCTATGTTCCAGTCGCAACAGAGGAGACGTATGGTGTAAATCCATTGGATATTACAAAAGCATGTGAAGACATAAAGAGATATAAAGAGATATGTGACGAAATAGTTATATTGGTTCATTGGGGCAAAGAGTATAATTCATTCCCAATTAAGCAAATAAAACATGAAAGTTATAAGCTAATTGAGGCGGGAGCTAATGTTATTATAGGCACACACACACATTGTGTGCAACCGCATATCACTCATAGGCAAGGGCGCATATATTTTAGTTTAGGCAATTTTATTTTCCCAGACTTTTTCATGGCTCCCCCAAGACCAATTTTTTATCCTGAGCCAAAAGATATCAAGAATATAAAAACGACATACACCTATCCATTCCCAATAACAGAGCCTCTTAGAAGAGTGTGGCTCAACAAATCAAGAATAGGTATGGGAGTAGAGGTCCATTTTGGAGACAAAATTAAATTTAAGGAGCAGCTGCTTATTTTAGATAATGATAATGTTCTACAACTGTATCATAGTAGAAAAGTCACATGCAAATTGTGGTTAATTGGCAAAATAGTTCAAATGCCTTTTTATCACGGTGGAAAGCTATTCAATGCTATATTATGCCGCGTTTCAAGAATTAAACACTGTATTAAAACAATATTTAAAAGATGAAGATTATCAATATAGTAAAATGGGTTAGAAGAGTCAGTAAAGAGGCTAACAAAAACTCAATAGCAATAATTTTAGACTTCCTAAAATTACGCAGGAATTATCTCGTTTCGAAAGACGAGTATTCTAATTATAGATTATATGAGGCCTCGAATGAGTTTAGGGACTCATACTTCTCATTGGCAAATGCATATAAGGTATGGAAGGTTATTAACCCCACCAAATATGCATGCATTGCTCGCGACAAATATCTGTCTCATTGCTTATTAGATAGCCTTAACATCCCAAAATCTGAATTATACATATATTATAACCCACAATTTGCCTATAATACAGATAAATTGGCGTTTAATTACGAAGGCGTTGTGAACATTATCAAGGAAAAAGATATCAAACGATGTGTAATTAAACCCTCACAAGATAGCGCACACGGACATGGCGTAATAGTATGTAACAATATTGAGATAGCAGACGGCAAATGCTTACTAAAAAAATTTGACGGACAGACGATAGAACTCAATAGCATCTTGGGTGAACAACCTTTACTTTTTGAATCTTTTGTTAAGCAAAGCGAACAACTTGCATCATTTAACCCGTCATCAGTGAATACGGTGCGAATGATGACGGCTCTATACCCCAATAATGAGGTAAAACTAATAGCATCATTCATCAAAATTGGTAGAGCGGGAAGCTGCGTTGATAACGCTGGAGCTGGCGGCAATGTAGATGCAGCTATAGATATAAATAGCGGCAAGCTATATAATGCCTTAGAGTTTAACTCGTGGCATAATATAGTCACGATTACGCACCATCCCGACACCAATAATCCAATAGATGGTGTGGTTATAAAGGATTGGAGCAAAATAGTTAATGACTTGTGTAGATTTCAGTCCCTAATACCACAGATTAAAATCATTGGTTGGGATGTAGCATTAACCGAAAATGGCCCCGTAATCATTGAAATTAACAATTGGTGGGATACAACAGGACAGCTTTTCATCAAGCGAGGATGGAAGAAAGAGGTGATGGATTGCTACAATGCATGGAATAAGCACAAATAAATATAGTACAACAGATGATTAACATTATCGGAGTCGGCGACATAATGCCTGGAGGTATTCTCTCTGGGAAAACAGACGGCTATCTTTCTACAGATTTGATTACTGTCATGAAAGGTGCAGATATTAGAGTCGGCACGCTGGAAACGGCAGTAGGAGATACCCCAACATTCTATCACGAGAAGATGTCGAGAGATGCTGATGTAATCTATGTAAAAGATAAAGACCTATCAAAGCTCAAAGATTTGGATATCAATATTGTAAGTCTCGCTAATAACCATTTCTTTGATTTGGGCATAGATGGAGCAAAACATACTATTGAAATGTTAGATAGCATGGGCATCAAGCATGTTGGAGCTGGCAATAATATCGAAGAAGCAAGTAAAGCTGTTATCGAAAATATCAATGGAGAGACGGTCGCATTTCTCGGATTTTGTGATTACGAAGAGCGACATGTGGGTTGGTGTCCGTATGCCACACATGATAAGCCAGGAGTGAATCCGATGTACAAATCCCACGTTACCGCTGAAATACGGAAATATAAATCGATGTGTGACTATGTTGTAGTCCTCCCGCACTGGGGAAAGGAGCACACCTACACGACGACGTTACATGTACACAAAGCCGCAAAGTCGATGATAAAAGCAGGAGCTGACTTAATACTTGGAAGCCACCCTCATAGAGTACAACCCGTCGTGAATTTTAATAGAGCGGCGGTTGCTTATAGTCTTGGGAATTTCCTCTTCCCAAATAGGCTATTGGTACCTCCTCGTTCCACATATTACAGTGAGACCGAGGTTGATATTAAATCATTGCCCTCAACAAACAGCTATCCGATTGTTGAGGAACTGACGTACAAAAGATGGAAACCTTTGGCGATGATTGGGATGATTGCAGAGGCAAGACTATCTAAAAGGCAGACAAAAGCGACATACAAACTAACCTTGATGCACGAAGATGGAAGTCTTGATTTATATGCTAACCCAAGAATATGTCATATACTATCATTTAGGAAAATAGTTATAAAATACACCCCATATTCAGTTTTCTGGTTTATCCGCAGATGTAAGTATGCCGCATTATACAGAATGCGGCTACTAAAAGATAAACTTGCTAAGATTGTAAGTAAAAAATAAGTTTTACCGAAGCACGATATGATAGGATTACAAAGCGTTTTATATAAAATTTTACTACAGCGGTATCGAATAGGTATTCAGACTATGTTCAAGAATTTTTTTAATAAAATCATTGAACAAAATCCCCAAACAAAAGGTAGTTATGACAAAGATAAACTACAAAGATGGAGTAAAAAATGGTCTGTATTTGGGATGAAACCCAATAATGATTTATACCTATTCTACAGATGCAATGTTGGAGATAACGAGAATATTGTGCCGAATGATATTGCTCGAAATTACATTGAACCAATTTTGACTCCTCAGGAATTTCAGCCATTCTACAATGATAAGAACTCATTTGGAGTGTTCATTGATAAGAGTATGATGCCAAGAACATATTTCCGTTCAATGAACGGTGTACTATATGACGAGGATTACAGAGCAGTAAAAGGTTCCGATTTTGACAGGATTATTAAAGATGCTAATGAACTAATCGTAAAGCCATCAAAAGAGATGGGAGGTAAGGGCATTTCGGTATTCAATAAAATAAATAACCGATTTGTGGATAAAGACAACAATGTGCTATCTTATGACTATTTATCTCGCACCTATAAATCAAACTATCTTGTTCAGGAGAGGATTAAGCAGAGTTCCTTTATGTCTAAATTTAACCCCACATCAGTTAATACTCTAAGAATAGCAGTTTACAGAGATGTAACAAGTGGAGAATTAATTATACTCGGTGGTTTTTTTCGCATTGGGGGCAAAGGTGCTCTTGTAGATAATATAACATCAGGGGGAGCATCTGTTCCAATCGACGTCGAGACGGGAAGATTGGGTAATTATGCTAGCGATAAGACTCGAGTAAAGCATAGTACTTATAATGACATTAACTTTGAGACTACTACATTTGAAATTCCTAATTGGATAAGAATAGTAGAGTTTGTAAAAGAGGTAGCCAGAAGAATGCCACACATGAGTCTATTAGCCAATGATATAGCATTAGACGAACAAGATAATCCAATACTAATCGAGGTAAATTCAACCGACTTTTCATATACGTCGTACCAAGTTAGTGGTACACCATTCTTCAAAGAATATACAGATGATATCATTAGATATTGTTTAGAGAAAAATACGAAGATTAATCCAAATATTATCATGAAATATTTTGGATAAATCTGTTATAAAATAATTTAAATTCGAAACACAATACGCTATGAAAACAATTTGTCTTATTATCAGCCACAAGAATTGAGAAAGGATTAGAGCACTACTACCAAATAATATAAAGAAGAATGTAAAGAATCCCTGGAAGCTATTCTTTGAGGATGGCTATGATTTATCTGTTGGCATAAGCGATGACGAGTATCGAGTTGTCGGTTGCAACATAGTTTTTCGCGATGAGGCGTTAATATTGCGACCAGTGAGATTAAATATGTAGCATAGTATGATTATTGATGTGAGATAACAGAAATAGATAAACATTCCAATAGTGGCACATAATTACACGGCACAATTATCTAAATTGGGAGTAAATAAAAGTTTAAAGAAAGAAATTGAAAAATATTTTTTACAAATAATGACTGATAATGAAAAGAATACTATCATTTTATTACAGGTTAGTGCCATGGATATTACGTTATCCGGCAAAGAGTTTTGGTCAAAGAATAAAGATATTGTTTGACTACCTGCATCTTCACCGAACCAAAGGTTTGAATATGGACGAATACTATGAATTTGAGTTCGAAAACCGTTCGGAAGAATTTCGCAAAAACTTTTTGGGTTGGACAGAACAAGGTTTTTATCTTCGCACACTGAATCCTATTAAATATTATACTTTGGCCAGAAATAAATATTTAGCTCATCGAATGCTTGAAAATGTAGGAGTAAGAAAAACGCCATTGTATTGTTATTACCAAACAGAAGGCAAGGTATTTGACTGTGAAAATATTGCGTCTGATTTAAATGATGTTATCCGAATATTGAAAAACAAAAATGTTCAGCAATGCGTAATCAAAAGTACCGAAACATCGCATGGCGAAGGTGTGATAGTAGTAAAAAACATCGAGTATTTGGATAAAGATTGCAAATTACATTACTTCAACGGAAAAGAAGAATTGCTTTCGAATGTGTTGGGTCAATATCCATTACTTTTTGAAGGTTTGGTAGAGCAAACCAAACAATTTGCTCAGTTAAACGAAAGTTCGGTAAACACAGTTCGCTTCATGACAACCTTGTACCCCGATGGTGAGGCACGTATAATAGCCACTTTTATCAAGATAGGACGTGCAGGCAAGTGTGTGGATAATGCAGGTGACGGTGGCAATGTGGATGTATGTGTAGATACCGAAACAGGAGAGATTAAATACGCTATTCAATACGATGGCTGGCGTAAGATAAAAGATATAGAACGACATCCTGACAGTGGAAATCAACTAAACGGAATAGTGATAGATAATTGGGAAAAGATAAAAGCCGACGTTGTGAAATTCCAACAAGCTTTTCCATACTGCAAAGCAGCAGGTTGGGATATTGCCATTACCGATGAAGGCCCCGTGGTGATAGAAGTAAATGATTCGTGGGACAGAACCGGACAATACTTTATCCGCAAAGGCTGGCGAAATGAAATAAAAGACTGCTACAAAGCTTGGAAAAAAGTAAGCTATAATCCTGTAGTTGAACGTGGGTCAAACAGTTTCATTCTCAAACAAATGAAGAAATTTGAGAAAATGTTTAAATAGGTAAATTATACTTAATATAACGTTAATAATTTGTGAATTATACTTATTAAATATTGTTATATATTATTAGTCATGAATAAATTTATAAGAAAAGTATTACTTAAAATTGTTATTATATTTAGCTCTTTTTTTAATAACAAAGAAAAACTCCATCTTCAGATACTCTATTATTTACAGATGGGGAAAAAATTAGATTTAAAAAATCCTCAAACATTAAATGAGAAACTTCAATGGCTAAAACTTTATGATAGAAAACCAGAATATACAAGAATGGTAGATAAAATTTTGGCAAAAGATTATGTAAAAAATATAATAGGAGAAGAATATATAATACCAACGTTGGCGGTATGGGATAAAGTTGAAGACATAGATGTTAGTAATCTGCCTAAAGGCTTTGTAATTAAAACAAATCATTCAGGTGGTAATTCCGGTGTTATTATATGTCCTGATAAGAATAAGTTAGATATTAAACAGGTAAAAAAGCATATGAAAAAATCCTTGAAATCTGATATATATACAATGCTTCGCGAATGGCCATACAAAAACATAGAAAGAAAAATATTTGCGGAAAAATTGTTAGGAACAGGAAATAATGAAATAGTTGACTATAAATTCTATTGTTTTGATGGGTATGTAGAATCGGTATTGTTATGTATTGATAGACAGATCGGAGATCCTAAATTTTATTTCTTCGATAAGGATTGGAATCTTAAACGTCATAATAAACGAGGGAAAGAAGCTCCAAATGATTTCACATTACCTAAACCGGAGAACATGGATCGTATGTTTGAAATAGCATCATTATTATCAAAGGGGTTGCCATACGCACGCATCGATTTATATAATATTGAAGGACAAATATATTTTGGAGAAATTACTCTATATCCAGCAAGTGGTTTTGATTATAATCGCTTATACGAAGCTGACTTATATTTTGGCAGTCTAGTTAAACTGTCAAAGTAAGTAATAAAAGATAAAATACAAAAATGGGAAAATTACTATACGAAGTTTCTATTATCAGACCTTTGGTAATTGGTCTAATGGTTCTTTATCATTCTTTCTGTATCTGGGGGGGGGAATGGAGTGAATTTCAATGTTTTAGGGCAAATGATTTTTATTATTATTTGGTGGCATTCATTAAAGGATTTCGAATTGAAACGATAGCTTTTATTGCTGGCTATGTATACTCATATCAATTGATAGATTTAAACAGAAATTCATGCTTTTTACCTTTTTTAAAGAAAAAGTTCAATAGATTAGTAGTTCCGTGCTTGTTTTTTAGTATTATATATTATTTTATATTTTACTCAAAAAGTGATTTTAATTTTATTGATTTTGTCTATAGAGTAACTAATGGCGCAGGACATTTATGGTTTTTACCAATGTTGTTTTGGTGTTTTCTGGCAATGTGGTATATTGGTAAATATAGTCCAAATCAAAGAAGTACATTTATAATATTATCTTTAGTATCAATAATACCAGTACCACAACTGCCATTTGGATTAACAAAATGTTTTCATTTCCTGTTCTATTTTTACGCAGGTTATCTAATGTGGATTTATAAAGAAAAGTTATTTGCTAAAATAGGTAAAATTAAACATATAATCCTGTTTATACTTATCTATATATTTTTGATTTTTTTAAATGAGTATATTAAAAATATAAATTTTAGTAGTGGCGTTTTTCACAGATTAATCAAAATGGAATTATTGTCGGTGTTAAAATATTTGATGACAATTTTTGGTATATTATCATTGTACTTATTTGTGTATAGTTACACTAGAAGATTTGATTTTAAATGTTCAAATTTTACTATACATTTAAGTGAGGTTTGCTATGGAGTTTATGTTTTTCATCAGTTTATATTGGTTTATCTTTATTATCATACGTCCTTACCATGTTTGTTAGGATTAATAACACCTTGGATATTTTTTACTCTAACACTATTTGTAAGTTATTTATTAACAATTATCTTTTTACGTTTTGATTTCGGTAAAAAGATGATAGGATAAAATATTTATTATGTTCAAAAATTTTAATCGCTGTGATATATATATATTACTGTTAGTTTTATATCAGTTACAAGGTACTCTATATCAAGATGGAATTGTCAACAAAATTTTTATGTTTTTAATGATTTTTATATCAATCATTGAGTCTGTAAATACATTACGAGGGCACATACCATCCATATTAAAAGTAACATTATTATTATTATTGATGTATTGTATTTATGGTAGTTATTCTTATATATCAGGTTCTACTATACTTTATACTGATGGTCGTATTAAGATCAGTTACGTTTATCTTATTACTTCTCTAAATAGTATTTTACCTATATTCATGTTTTATTATTATACCAAAAAAGGCTTATTAGATGAGAAACGAATAAAAATATATACGCTTATATTCCTAATATTATCAGTGAAATCATTTTATCGAACTAAATATTTATTATCAATATTACTGGATAGAGAAGAGTTTACCAATAATGCTGCATATGGTTTTCTTAATCTAATACCGACTGTGTTTTTCTTTCGCAAGAATCCAATTATCCAGTACGTGTTACTCAGCATCATAGGTGTGTTTATATTTTTATGCGTAAAAAGAGGTGCTATGTTTATTGGAGGATTTTCGATATTAATATTTTTATATGTAAATCTTAAAAGTGTATCACGTAAAGCAAAAATTATTGTATATGTTTTTACTGTTATATTTATAATAGGATCAATATATATTGTTAAGGATATGTGGCAAAATAGCGAATATTTTGTTCAACGAATAGAACAGACTAAAGATGGAAATAGCTCTGGAAGAGATATGATATTTATTTCTCTTTGGGATAAGTTTGTTAATGAAACAAATCCGTTGTATATATTATTTGGGCATGGTGCAGATTCTACTATTAAATTGATAGGTATAGAAGCTCACAACGATTGGTTAGAAATACTCACCAATAATGGTATTTTAGGTGTTATTATCTTATTGATCTTTTTTATAAATCTTACTAAAACAGCATTTAAGCAGCGAAGTAGATTCCCTAAGTATATGTACTACTCATTTTTGTTACTTATTTTTATTACGTTTTGTAAGACATTATTTTCTATGTCTATACAAGAAATTGCCAAAGTACAATCAATGCTGTTCGGGTATTTTATTTACTGGAGTACCCGCCCAAAGGAAGAATTAAAAAAATTGCAGTAATCTAATTTTCAATACAGCTTAAGCATTAAAAAATGATAAATAATATTGAGATAAGTTTTAAACTATATAGAATTAAAATATTACAAACCTCGATATTGTAGATGTTTTATATAATTCTATAAGATTATCATTATGTAAAAGTACGTGTAAATGAATAATAAAAAAATTTTATTTGTCTGTGCAGGTTTAGGAGGCGGAATAAGCAAAATAATAAGGTTTGTTTCGGAGAGTTGTATAGATAATTTTGAAAAGGTATATTTATTACACAGAGGTAGGGAAAATGTTAATGATATACCACATAAAGAAATTATAGAAATTATATCTCCAATTAATCAATCTGAAGGTACGTTGTTATGGAGATATGAACATATTTTACAAATTAGAAATGAAATTAAAAGAATAGCGCCAAATATTGTCTGTTGTTTTGGAACTGAGCAGTGTTGTATGGTTGCTATGGCAATGATTGGATTAAGAGATATAAAATTAGTACTATGTGATAGAGGAGATCCCTATACATTGCCAAGAATGTGGAAAATAATTTCTAAATGGGCGTTTAATCAAGCGAGTAATTGTATATTTCAATTAAAAAAGCAAGGTGAATGGTATGGTGAAAAAGTGATGGATAGAAGTGTTGTTATTCCCAATGCGTATTTTTCATCAAATAGTGTTATTCCGCATGTAGGAGTAAGAAAAAAGACTATAGTTAGTGTTGGTCGCTTTGTATATGAGAAAAGGTATGAGGTTCTAATAGAAGCTTTTAAAATTGTTTATGAGAAACATCCAGAATATAGATTAATTATTTACGGCGATGGACCTTACAAAAATAGGTATCACGAATTATTGGAAAAATATAATCTAATAAATGTTGTAGAATTACCTGGTTATACCAATAATTCTGCCTCAGCAATAAATGATGCGGGAGTTTTTGTATTATCATCATTGTATGAAGGTATTCCAAATAGTCTAATTGAAGCGATGGCAATAGGTGTTCCTACAGTATCTACCAATTGTACGCCTGGTGGTCCAGATTTCTTAACTGATCATGGCAAAAGAGGTTTATTAGTGCCAGTAAATGATGTTAAAGCATTAGCTGATAATATATGTCAAATTATTGAACAACCAAGTTTAGGGATAACTTTGAGTCAAAGAGGACAAGAGATTATAAATATTCTCGATAAGGACAAAATAAAAAAGAAATGGTTGAATTTTTTATGTAATATATAATATTGTATGCCAAAACTTCTCCAAATTAATGTTACTGCAAATTGGGGTTCAACAGGAAAGATTGCTGAACAAATTAACGATTTAGCAACCTTGCATGGATGGGATTGCTATATCGCTTATGGTAGATATAAAAATCCTTCAAAATCAAAACTTATAAAAGTAGGGGGTATCTTTAATCCATATATTCATTATATAAAACAATTAATTCTTGACAATGAAGGATTAAATTCAATAAATCAAACAAAACAATTAATAAAAGAAATAAGAAAAATTAATCCTGATATTATACATATACATAACATACATGATCATTGGATTAATTATAAAATTTTATTTGAATATTTAAATAGTACAAATATAAAAGTAGTATGGACTTTCCATGATTGCTGGGCTTTTACAGGACATTGTATGCATTTTGAAAATATTAATTGTATGAAATGGAAAACCGTATGTTGTTCTTGTCCTCAACGTAATGTTTTTCGTGATTCATCATACATGAATTTTAATAAGAAAAAACTATTATTTATACAAAAAAATGTAACAATTGTTCCTGTATCTAATTGGATGGAGAATTATGTGAAAGAATCTTTTTTTAAAAATAAACCTATTAGAGTTATTCATAATGGCATTGATTTAAATGTATTTAAACCAACTAATGATAAAAAGGAAAGTGAGACTTTTTTTATTCTAGCTGTTTCAAGTGTATGGAATAAGGAAAAAGGATTATATGATATATTTAAGCTTCGTGAAATGCTGTCTTCTGAATTTAAAATATTGATAGTTGGTTTATCTGAAAAACAAATAAAAAAAATACCTAAAGGGATTGATGGCATACAAAGGACACAAAACATCCAAGAATTAATTAGTTTATACACTAAAGCCAATGTTTTAATTAATCCTACTTATGCAGATACATTCCCAACAGTTAATTTAGAGGCTTTAGCATGCGGTACACCAATTATAACCTATAAGACAGGTGGATCACCAGAAAGTATAAATACTAAAACTGGAATTGTGGTAGAACAGGGCGATATAATAGAATTGTCTAATGCCATAAAGAAAATTAAAGAATCCCCATTAAGTTCAGAAGAATGTAGATTGAGAGCCGTTGAATATTTTGATAAAAATAAATGTTTTGATAAATATATAGATTTATATAATGAATTATTGAGAAATTAAATTATAAATTGAATATAATTTATCATATAAATAAATTACTATATGATTAAACGCTTTATAGGTCTTTATCTTAAATATATAATAGCAAAAATTAAGTATAGAAGTCTTGTTAAATTCAATGGCTTTACTGTAGTGTATAACTTTGCTAAATCTTCTATTACTTTTATCCAAGGAGATGCAAAAACCATTATCAATAGTTCTCCATTCAGTAATATGGTGGGATTATATCAAAGAACAATAATCGTTGCACGTTATGGCGGTAAGATAACAATAGGTTCAGGTTGTGGTATAAGCGGTTCAACTATTTATGCAATGGATGAGATAAATATAGGTAATAACGTACTTATTGGTGGTAATTGTAAAATTTTAGATAATGATTTTCATCCATTACCAGCTTCTCAAAGAATAAATCAAAAACCAGAGAATATAAAAAAAAGGCCAATAAATATTGGAGAGGGTTGTTTTATAGGTGCAAATTCTATAATACTTAAAGATACAACATTAGGTAAGAATTGTGTTGTTGGAGCTGGTAGTGTTGTTTCTGGTACATTCCCTGATAATGTTATTATCGCAGGCAATCCAGCAAGAATAATAAAAGAGAATAAACAATAGAAGTGTAATGAAACTCTCAATAATAACAGTAACATATAATAGTGGTAAGACATTAAGAGACACTATTGAAAGTGTTTTGTCTCAAACCTTTACAGACTATGAGTATATTATCGTAGATGGTGCTTCTAAAGACAATACCATAGATATTGTTAAAGAATACGAACCTAAATTTGATGGTCGTATGCGTTGGATAAGTGAACCAGATAAAGGTTTGTATGATGCAATTAACAAAGGTATAAAGATGTCTTCTGGTGATGTTGTTGGAATTATTAATTCAGATGACTTTTATCATAGAAAAGATATATTTGAACAGATAGTAACTTCATTTTCAGATAGGAATGTTCAAGCAATCTATGGAGATGTTCGATTTGTTAATGATGATAACTTAGATAAGACCGTTAGATATTATTCTTCAAAAAAATTCTCTCCAAGGAGATTCCGTTATGGTTTTATGCCGGCTCATCCTTCTTTCTTTACATATAAAAATTATTTTGATAACTACGGATATTACAAAACAGACTATAAAATAGCGGCAGACTATGAGTTGCTTATCAGATTTCTATACACTAATAAACTAAACTATAAATATATTCCTTTAGATTTTATGAAAATGAGAACTGGCGGAGTGAGCACGGCTTCATGGAAAAGCAACATATTATTAAATAAGGAGATAGTTAGAGCATGTCGTGAGAATGATATATGGACTTGTATGCCTTTATTGTTTTTTAAATATTTTATTAAAGTTTTCGAACTAATCAAGACAAAATAATAATATGAACCTCCTCATCACAGGCATACACGGTTTTGTGGGAAGCAATCTTGTTAATGCTTTATCTAAAGATAATACTATCTTTGGCTTGGATATAATAAGTCCTGAAAAAAATGGTGTCGTAAAAACATTTTCTTGGGATGATTTGGATAAAGATTTAATACCAAATGTAGATGTCATAATCCATCTTGCTGGTAAAGCTCATGATACAAAAAACAAATCGCAAGCTGATGTCTATTTCAAAATAAATACAGAACTTACTAAAAAAATATATGATTACGCACTGTGTCATAATGTAAAGAAATTTATCTTCTTTAGTTCTGTAAAGGCAGCTGCAGATTCTGTAATGGGTGATATTCTTACTGAAGATATTACACCAAATCCTGTTGGCCCTTACGGAGAAAGCAAAATAGCTGCAGAAAATTACATCCTCAGCAAAGAACAAGAACGTATCAATAATAATATGACTACTTATATACTAAGACCTTGCATGATACATGGTCCTGGCAATAAGGGTAATCTTAACTTGCTTTATAATGTGGTTAGCAAACATATACCTTGGCCATTAGGAGCATTTGAAAACAGACGTTCTTTTACTTCCATAGATAATCTTTGTTTTGTTATAGATAACCTAATAAAACAAAATGTAGATAGCGGAATCTATCATATCGGAGATGATGAAGCTTTGTCTACAAACGAATTAATAGAGGTTATATGCAAAGCATTAGGATATAAAGCTCATATTTGGAGACTTCCATGCGGCTTAATGAATGCATGTGCTAAATTAGGAGGTGCACTTCATCTTCCATTAAATCAAGAACGTCTCCGCAAATTAACGGAAAACTATGTCGTTTCTAATGCAAAAATTAAAAATGCAATAGGTATTGAGAGAATGCCAGTAAGAGCAAGTGAAGGGTTAGAAAAAACAATAAAGAGTTTTAAAAATAATTAAACATGATAAATTTTGTAATAATATTACTTTTACTGATTGTTTCAGAACTTATCTACTTCCGTATAGCTGACAAGTTCAATATTATTGACAAACCAAATATGCGTAGCTCTCATACTCACATCACTTTACGAGGTGGAGGCATAATATTTTTAATAGGAGCTTGCTTATACGCAGCTTTCTATGGAATATCATATCCATGGTTTATGTTAGGTCTGACAATAATTACAGTAATCAGTTTTATCGATGACATCCATTCTGTTCCAAACAAATACAGACTTGTGGCTCAATTCATTTCAATGTTTCTAATGTTTATGAATCTGGGTATAGTAAACATAGAAAGTTGGTGGATAATTATCATAGCTTTAATAGTGTGTGTCGGTATTATCAATGCCTATAATTTCATGGACGGAATAAATGGTATAACAGGTGGATATTCATTGGCCGTGTTGATACCATTAATGTTTGTAAACCAAAAAGAAAATTTTATTGATAATAATTTCCTTATAGTCTCAACTTTAAGCGTTTTAGTATTTTGTTTCTTCAATTTCAGAAAGAAAGCCAAATGCTTCGCTGGTGATGTAGGAGCAGTATGCATTGCTTTTATAATTCTATTTGCATTAGGAAAACTTATTCTTCAAACAAACGACATTACATATCTGATGTTTCTCGGATTATATGGAGTTGATACAGTATTAACAATAGTACATCGTATAATGTTACATGAAAACCTTGGTGAAGCTCATCGTAAACATGCTTATCAATTAATGGCAAATGAATTGAAAATACCTCATGTTGCTGTTTCTTCAATATATATGATTTTTCAACTGTTGGTATCTTTTGGTTTGATATTATTGCCAATAAATCATTGGATATATGCAATAAGTGCAGCATGTATTTTAGGTATTATCTATATTGTTTTTATGAAGAAATATTATCATCTTCATGAAGAATATTTTAAAAGCAAATAAATAAAATAACATGAAAATAACAAAAGAACTATTAGATGATTTGTCTAATAAAGCTTGTGAATCACCTCGTCTGAGAACTAATTTAGATCTTCGTAACAATGAGGAAGACTCATCTCAACGCATGCTGAATGCATTGCAGATGGGAACAATAGTTCCGATTCATCGTCATCGTCAATCTTCAGAAACGTTGATAGTCATAAGAGGTTCCATCAAAGAGACTTATTTCGATGAAGAAGGCAAGATTACAGAAACTATAGAAGTGAATGCTAATGGTCCTATATATGGGATAAATATTCCGAAGGGTCAGTGGCATACATTGGAAGTGTTGGAATCTGGCACTGTTATAATTGAAACAAAAGACGGTAAATACGAACCGACAAGTCCTGAGGATATTTTAAGTATATAACAGTATAATAATTATGTCACAAAATCGCATATATTTGTTTCTTTGTGACACTATAATGAATAATATATTTGAGAAACCAGACACAAAAGAATAATGGAACCTAAAAATAAAAGCACATTATTACAGACAGGCGAAAAAGGCGAGATAGTTCTTTATCAGCCTAATGAAAGCATCCGCTTGGAGGTGCGAATAGAAGATGAAACTGTTTGGCTGACGCAAGCTCAGATGGCTGAGTTGTTTGATGTAAAGGAACATACCATAACATACCACATCAAGGAAATATATAAATGCAAAGAGCTCGACATTGTGTCAACTGCTCGAAAAATTAGAGTAGTTCGAAAAGAAGGTAATAGAAATGTTAATAGACAGTTAGACTTTTATAATCTTGATATGATACTTTCTGTTGGATATAGGGTGAATAGTGTTAGAGGCATAATGTTCAGACGATGGTCTTCAGAAGTTCTAAAACAATTTATGCTCAAAGGCTTCTCTGTCAATCAGCATCTTATATCTTTACAAGAACATATCGACAACCGTTTCTATTCTCTTGAATCACGCATTGATGATCACGAACAAAAAATAGATTTCCTTATCCAGAAAGAACAACCTGTTACAGAGCAACTCTTTTCTACAGGCTGTGTATGGGACGCTTATACTTTCGTCTCTAATCTCGTTCGTTCTGCGACAAAGAGAATAATTCTCATAGATTCCTTCGTTGATGAACGGACTCTGATGATCTTGGATAAACGTGCCGATGGCGTGAATTGTGATATATATACCCGATTCAACTACAAACTACAACTCGACCTTCAGAAACATGAACAGCAATGCAGACGTATTGTCGTAACTCAATTTTCTAAGGCTATTCATGACCGTTATCTTATCATAGATGATGAGGTATGGCTCTTGGGAGCTTCTGTGAAAGATATGGGAAGAGGATTATGTACTGTCATCAAACTGGGATTTTGTCCTGAAGAAATTTTGAAAAGAATATAAAGATAGAAGTTATATTTTAACCTGCAAATATTAAGTCTAATTCACGTGTGCAAAAAATAATTGTTAATTGTACACTGTAAATTGTAAATTAAATAATCATGTCACAAAATCGCATTTACCTCTGTCTCGCTCACATGAGTGGTAACGAGCAGAAATTCATACAGGAGGCTTTTGATACCAATTGGGTGGCGCCTCTCGGTCCTAATGTTGATGCTTTTGAGACAGAGTTGGAAAATTATGTAGGCGAGAATAAAAAAGTGGTTGCTTTGACATCAGGTACTGCTGCCATTCATCTTGCCCTTGTTGCTTGTGGCGTTAGAGCTGGTGATGAAGTTATAACTCAAAGTTTTACATTCTGCGCATCCGCAAATCCTATAACATATCTCGGAGCAACTCCTATATTTATAGATTCTGAATGCGACACTTGGAATATGGATCCTCAGCTTCTCGAAGAGGCTATCAAAGACCGTATAGAAAAAACAGGAAAAACTCCTAAAGCCATAATAACGGTCTCGATTTACGGAATGCCATATAAAATTGATGAGATAGCAGAAATCGCTAATCGTTACGACATTCCAATCATAGAGGATGCTGCTGATGCTTTCGGTTCAAAATATAAAGGTCAGGTTCTCGGAACTTTTGGTAAGTTTGGTATTCTTTCTTTCAATGGTAATAAGATGATTACGACTTCTGGTGGCGGTGCGCTCATCTGCGAAAACGACGCCGCTAAACAGGAAATTATGTTCTACGCTACTCAGGCTCGTGAAAATTATCCTTATTATCAACATGAAAAGATTGGCTACAACTATCGTATGTCAAATATCTGTGCTGGTATAGGTCGCGGACAGATGACTGTAGCTGACGATCATATTAAACATCATCAGCATGTTTGTCAACTTTATAAAGAGCTACTTAAAGATATTGAGGGAATTAAGTTGCAAGAGAATCCTTCTTCAGACTACGACAGTAACTATTGGCTAAATACAATAACTATTGAACCTTGGGTTAAGGTAAAAGGAGAAGAAAATGCTTACGCTCAGACTATTCAAGGTGCTGTTGGTGGAGCAGGTAGCGTGACTCACTCAGTCTCTACTTTAACAACAGATTGTCAGCCTAATAATAATGTCGAGGCTATGCGTATTGCATTGGACAAAGCTGGCATAGAGGCACGTCCTCTTTGGAAACCAATGCACAAGCAGCCTGTTTATAAGAATAATCCTGCGTATCTCAATGGCGTAAGTGAAGAATTATTTAAAAAAGGATTATGTCTTCCATCGGGACCTTGTGTCACAGACGATGACGTGAGATATATTGTCAAGAATATAGTTGAGAGTTTAATATGAAAAAAGTATTCGTTTCAGGTTGCTATGACCTTCTTCATAGCGGTCATGTCGAATTCTTCCGTCAGGCAGCTCAATATGGTGAGTTGTATGTTGGAATTGGTTCTGACAAGACCATATTACATTATAAAAATCATAAGACCGTTTATTCGGAACAGGAGCGTCTTTTCATGGTAAAGAGTATCAAATACGTGAAAGATGCTTTTATTAATTCCGGTCGAGGTATCTTGGATTTTATTCCTACTTTGGATATTGTAAAACCTGATATTCTTGTCGTGAATAGCGATGGTGGCTCCGACTCGAAACGTAAAGTCTGCGAAGAAAGAGGCATAGAATATATAGTTCTTGAACGTGACCCACACGAAGGTCTCGAAGCTCGAAGCAGCACTGAGTTAAAAAAGAGTCCTTGTTTCATTCCGACACGTTTGGATTTGGCAGGAACTTGGATCGACCAGCCTTACGTCAGTTGTCATGCTCCTGGTTGGGCTTTGACAATAAGTTTAGAGCCTTCTTTCGAGATTCGTGAACGTTGCGGATTAAGTACATCAACTCGTAATGTCATAAAACGTATATGGCCTTATCAACTTCCGAACATGGATCCAGAGACATTGGCTCGTTTGGTTTTTTGTTTTGAAAATCATCCTGAGAGAGAAGACGGTATCATTAGCGGAGCTCAAGATGCAATAGGTATCTGTGTTCCTGGTTTGTGTCGCCATTATTATGACAATCACTTCTGGCCTGATAAGATAGAGACTTGCGAAGATGAAACTGTATTGTGTTGGTTGGAGAATCATCTGTGTATGATACCGATGGAACCTCGTCGTCCTGGTTGTTCTGTAGTTGAAGGTATGGATATTACAAAGACAAAAGTTGAAGCTCTTGCTAAAGCAGCCGATGATTGTTGGTATGCTATAATGAATACTGACTTAGAATTGTTTGCAAAAGCATATAGGGATTCTTTCAACGCACAAGTGGCTATGTTCCCTGCTATGATTCAAGGTTGTGTACAGGAATATATCGACAAATATTCTGCGATGGACGATGTTCTGGCTTGGAAGATGCCAGGTGCAGGTGGCGGCGGTTACTTGGCTTGCGTTGTGAAAGATACAGATGCTTTCTGTGAAAGACATGATGAGGCTATTAAGTTAAAAATCAGAAGATCAGGATTTTAATATGAAACGCTATTGTCAAACTTTAACTCTCGTCAATGATACAGAATTGATAGAGAAATATGTAGATGTCCATTCACATGTGTGGCCTGAGATAATAGAAGGTCAGCGTGAGGTGGGAATCTTGGATATGCAGATTTTTATTAAAGATAATCTGCTCTTTATGATATGCGATACTGTAGATGATTTCGATTGGGAACGTGACATGGCTCGACTTGCTACTCTTCCTCGTCAGGCTGAATGGGAAGCTTATGTGGCTCAGTTCCAAGGATGTCGTGCCGATGCTCGCTCCGATGAGAAATGGCAGATGATGAAAAGAATATTTTAAATCATGAACAATAATCACCTTATCATAATGGCTGGTGGCGTCGGCTCTCGTTTTTGGCCGATGAGCACACCAGAAAAACCTAAACAATTTATCGATGTTCTCGGCATTGGTAAATCGCTTATTCAACTTACTGTAGAACGCTTCGAGACAATAATTCCAGTTGAGAACGTTTGGATTGTAACTTCAGAGAAGTATAAAAGTATAGTAAGAGAGCAACTGCCGAGTATTCCTGAGTCTCAGATACTTTTGGAACCTTGCATGAGAAATACCGCTCCTTGTATCGAATATGTGAGTCGTAAGATTTATGCAAAATATCCAGAAGCAAATCTCGTTTTCTCTCCGGCAGACCATATCGTCCTTGATGTTAATAGATTCAGAGAAGTAATAAAAGATTCTTTGGAGTTTACAGAAAACCGTGATGCTATCTTGACATTGGGTATGATGCCTACAAGACCAGAAACTGGTTATGGATACATTAAATCCTGCGGATGTCAACAGCCAACAGCCAACAGCCAACAGCCAATAGCTAAAGTTGAAGCGTTTAAAGAAAAACCGAATCTTGAAACCGCTAAATCTTACATCGCTGAAGGTGGTTACTATTGGAACGCTGGTATCTTCATCTGGAACGCTAAAATGGTTGTTAATACTATCGCTACTTTAGTTCCGGAGTTGGCTTCAGTCTTCGATAAGATAGAGCCTTATTTCTATTCAGAGAAAGAACAAGAAATCATAAATCAATATTTTCCTACTTGTCCTAACATATCGATAGACTATGCCGTGATGGAAAAATCTAAAGAGGTTTATGTCTATCCTGCCGATTTCGGATGGAGCGACCTCGGCACTTGGGGAAGTCTCTACACTCATCTCGAACAAGATGAAAATAATAATGCTTCGGTGGGACAAAACATCAATCTCATTGATTGTAAAAATTGTATTGTTCATACTCCTTCAGAACGTAAGGTTGTGATACAAGGATTAGACAATTTCATCATCGCAGAAAGCGACAACACCCTTCTTATTTGTAAAAAAGACGAAGAACAACATATAAAAGATTGGCAAAAATAAATATAACGTTATGAGAAGACTTATAAAGAAATTAGCAGTGGCTTTATTTAGAGGCAGATATGCACCTCGATCATTCTCGAAATGGTTGGTACTTTTATTCGACTGCTTCTTGTTTATAGCAGCATTTTGGATTTATGTGATAATAAAATACATATATAACTTAGATTATCTTAACTTTCACAATGAGGCGATACATATGCTTCCTTTGTTTGCTGCTTTCCTGATCAATGCTTTTATCTTTGGGTCTTATGAGGGCTTAGTGCGATATAGTGGATTTGGCGATATTAAAAAGATAGGATATGTATGTGTTGGTACATTTGTATTAGCATTTATGGTTAAATCGCTGATGATATATTTTTATCCTTACACTGTAATTAGGGTTTGGTTCTTGTCGCATACAGAAGTACTATTTGTAGTTATGCTACTTTTCGCCTTCATGACGTTCTCTCGTTTAGTTATAAGACGTATCTACAATGAAAATATCTCTCATAAACAAGAACCTATAAACACAGTGATTTACGGAGCTGGCGACGCTGGTATCATCACAAAAAATGCTCTTGAACAAGATACTTCGTGTTACTATAACATTATGGCATTTGTTGATGAGTCTAAGCATAAGATAGGAAAAACTATTGATGGCGTTCCGATATATCACCCTTCGGATATTCTTAACAGCGATAGCATAAATAAGAATAATATCAAAGTTTTGATTTTAGCTATGCCGAGCCTCGATAACGAACGTAGGAAGAGTATAATCAATGAGATTGTTGATTTGGGCGTAAATATAAAATCAGTGCCTTATCTTAACAATTGGATTGATTCTAATCTCACTATAGATCAGATTGAAGATATTAAGATTGAAGACTTGCTTGGAAGAGAACCTATAGTTCTTGGAAAAGAGAATATTACCGAAGGACTGAATGGAAAAGTTATCATGGTGACAGGTGCTGCTGGCTCTATAGGTAGTGAGATCTGTCGTCAGGTTCTTCATTACAAGCCAAAGAAACTTATTCTTTTGGATCAGGCAGAATCTCCGTTATATGATATTCAGTTTGAGTTGAGAAACAATGAACCTTATCGTTCTTTTAATATTCCTATGGAATTTGTTATTGGTAATGTTAAGGATAATGTTAAGATGAGAGAAGTGTTCTCTAAATATCAGCCTCAGATAGTTTATCATGCTGCAGCCTATAAACATGTTCCTCTTATGGAAGATTTCCCTTATGAAGCAGTGTTTGTTAATGTTTTGGGAACTAAGAACGTTGCAGATCTTGCAGTAGAATTTGGCGTGGAGAAATTTGTGATGGTTTCAACAGATAAAGCTGTCAACCCTACTAATGTGATGGGAGCCACAAAACGAATAGCAGAGATCTATACTCAAAGTCGTAAGTCGGAGAAGACTGCTTTTGTGACGACGCGCTTTGGTAATGTTCTCGGCTCAAATGGTTCTGTAATTCCTTTATTTAAGAAACAGTTAGCTTACGGAGGTCCGCTCACTGTCACAGATAGAAATATAATACGTTATTTCATGACAATTCCAGAAGCTTGTAGCTTGGTTCTTGAAGCAGGTGTGATGGGTGAAAAAGAAGACATCTTTGTATTCGACATGGGTGAGCCTGTCAAGATTTACGATCTTGCAAAGAAAATGATAAAACTATCTAAGAAACAGAATGTCGAAATAGAGATAACAGGATTGAGACCTGGAGAGAAACTATATGAGGAATTGCTCTCAACAAAAGAGAATACCATTCCTACAGAACATGCTAAAATCATGAGAGCAAAGGTGCGCCGTTATACAGAAGAAGAGGTTAATGAAAAGATAGATACTCTTATCAACTTAATTCCTACCTGTGACGACTTCAAGATTGTCGCTCAGATGAAAGCCATAGTCCCAGAATTTATCAGCAACAATTCCATCTATTCATGTTTAGATAAAAAAGAAAATTGATATTATGAAAATTAAAAGATTATTAATACTTCTGAATTTTTTTGTTTTATTAGTAAATTGTTCTTTCTCACAGGAACTTCTCATTCCTCTCAACGATGATTATGAGATGGGGATGCAATCTGCAGCTTATAGCTCAGATTATCGTTTCCATACTGCGATGAAGTCGTGGTCGGAACATCAATTTAATGATATTCTAAATTTAGATAGTCTGAATAAGTCGCAATTTATCGTCAAGAATTATAATAAGAAATGGAAGAACATTGTCTGGAACTCTATCTTTAACACGGATTTCATTGGTGCAAAAACCGATGATTTTTATATCGGTATCAATCCTATAGTCGATTTTCAGGTCGGTAAAGATGGAGATATGGGTACTTGGGTTAACACTCGTGGCGCAGAGGTGAGAGGAACCATTGGTAACAACTTCGCTTTCTACACAAATCTTAGAGAAAATCAAGCTGTGTTCCCAGAATATCTGACAGATTATGCAAAGACGAATAAAGTCGTTCCAGGACAAGGTCATGCAAGGACTTTCAAAGAGACAGGTTTTGATTACGCAAACGCTTCTGCATATGTGGCGATACGTCCTATGTATTGGTTGCAAGGTGTTCTCGGTTACGGTAAGAACTTCATCGGCGACGGCTATCGCTCTCTGATATTGTCGGATAACTCTTTTGCTTATCCTTACGTAAAACTTACTGCCGATGTTTGGAATATTCAATATACTTGTCTTTATTCTCAGATGACAGACAAGCGCCGCGTCTTAGATGATGAAACTTTTGCGAGAAAAAATGTAGTGATACATTATCTTGATTGGGCTGTTACCAAACGCTTTAACGTAGGACTTTTCGATGCTATGGTGTGCCGAGGTCAAGATGAAAATGGCGTGAGAAGGGGATTAGATTTTCAATACATAAATCCGATAATATTTTTAAGAACGACAGATTATTATGTGGGAGCTTCACCAGACAACGCCTTGCTTGGCGCTACTGCAAGTTATATTTTAGGAAAGCACACGACTTTATATGCACAGTTTGTTTTAGACGAGATGACAGTGAAAGAATTTATTGGATTCAGCGGTTATTGGGCAAACAAACAATCATATCAATTTGGTGTAAAGAGTTTCAATTGTTTCAATGTGAAGAATCTTTTCCTTCAGGGAGAATTTAATATGGTAAGACCTTATATGTATTCACATTATGATGGAGAAGATAATTACGCGCATCTCAACCAACCGCTCGCTCATCCTTGGGGAGCTAACTTCTATGAAATAGTAGCAAGAGCTCAATATAACTACAAACGTTTCTATTTCCAATATAAGATGAATTTCGGTCAATGGGGTGATGACATCACAACAGAAGATGGTGAGTTTCAATATTACGGTCATGATATTTATAAGGATTATTATGATTATTATCATATCGAAGGTGAACAAGGAAAATACGGACATTATATGTTGACAGGGGAGTTAAATACCATGATGATGAATAATCTTGTTGTTTCATGGTTAGTTAATCCTTCATATAATCTCAATGTCTTTGCAGAAGTGACACATAGAAATCAGAAGATAGAAGGTTTAGATAATATTAACAATTTTATCATAAGTTTTGGAATAAGAACGACGTTAGATAGGAAATATTACGACTTTTAAATATGTTTACATCATACAAAGGCTTGAAGCCATTTCAGTTAGTTGAATATATTTTTTTATCATTATTTGCTTTTTTTATTCCTATCTCATGGAGAATAGCGACATATCTCATGGCGGGATTATTTACGTCGGCAGTTCTCAAAGGTGTTTTTGAAGAAGGCTTTAGGATAAACAAATTACAATATCGAAATAATATAGCATACTTTATATTCATTGCCTTTTGGCTGATTTATGCTGTGAGTTTTTTATACTCCGACAATACCGCTGAAGCAAGAATGCAGATTGGAAAGAAACTGTCGTTCTTGCTTTTTCCATTATTTTTCATGACATCGAATTTATCGTACCTAACAAAAGACAGAGTCAGAACCGTGATGTATTGTTTTGTTTCTGGTATAATGACATTGTTTTTGGTAAATCTTGTGTGGGCTGGATATGATGTGATATTTGAAGGTGCAAAAATGAGTAGATTCTATGATCCTAATTTGTTAAAAAAAGGAACGGGATATATCCACCACACATATATATCAATATATTCTTGTTTAGGAATAAGTTTTTGTTTTTATGAACTATTCTCAGAAAATCGATTAAATATAAAGTTAGTTAATATCTTCTCGATGTTAATGTTAACGTTGTTTATAATTCTATCAAGTTCAAGAGCTGGTGTATTGTGCGTTGTTGCAATTTTTGTAGTTACCTGGTTTTGGTTGATATTCGTTAAGAAAGAGAAGAAATTAGGTTTTCTTATAGGGGTTTTAATTGTAGGCTTAGCAATAACAAGTGTTGTTGTTTTTAATAAAAGCATCAAAAGGGTTACAGATACAATTACAAATCTTGATAACATAGAGAAGCAAGATAGAAGGGTGGGAATAACGATAGGATATATGGATTTGTTGATAGAGAAATTATGGTTTGGAGTAGGAGCTGGAGATCGTAGTGATGAGACTTTAAATGCTTTTCTAAAAAAGAAGGAAGATATTATACAAAATATAAAGCCAATAGATGCTTATTACTCGGATAATTTTGATCAAGAAAGAAGAAAATGTCTCGATAGTATCAGCAAGAGATCTCAAGGGAATCTTAATGCTTCAGTTTTTGAATATGCCGAGAAAATGGCAGAAAAATATAATTGTGATTACAATTCCGTCAGAGAGAATTTAGCAACATACATAAATCTTAATGTAGTTATAAAGGCTGGTTGTAATGCTCATAATCAATATTCTGATACAATCATCGCTGTGGGCGTTGTTGGATTGATTCTACTTCTTTTGTTTTTTATCTTTCCTGTTTATCTTAGTATTAAGAATAAGACATTTGATGTAGTATTTGTCTCTTTTTTGATAATAATAGCATTTAATTGTTTGTTCGAATCGATTTTTGAGCGTCAGATGGGAATAATGTTTTTTACATTCTTTTTCTTTATGCTGTTTCATAGTTCTTTCTGTCAAAACAGGTATGAGTAAATCTTCTCTTTTTATAAAGTATCTTTTCGATAGAATTATAGCGTTATTGGGGATAATTATTTTATCTCCTTTTATGTTAATAATTTTTATCATTCATAAGATTGTCATGGGAAAAGGGAGTTTTTTCTTTAAACAAGAAAGAATAGGTCAATATGGAAAGCCATTTAAGATTTACAAGATAAGAACGATGAGAATACAGAATCACAATAATAATTTTGTTACTACTGCAGATGATGATAGGATTTTGCCTTTTGGTAAATTTTTAAGAAAAACTAAACTTGATGAAATAGTCGAACTCGTCAATGTATTAAAAGGAGATATGAGCCTCGTCGGACCTCGCCCTGATGTGGCTGGTTATGCTGATAAACTTACAGGCGAAGATAGAAAAATCCTCGAACTTCGTCCTGGAATAACAGGAGCAGCTTCCTTAAAATACATTAATGAAGAAGAATTATTGGCAAAAGTTGATGACCCTAAAAAATATAACGACGAAATAATATACCCCGATAAAGTCAAAATTAATCTAGAGTATTACTATAATAGAACTTTCTGGGGAGATATTAAGATTATTTTTAATACGATATTTTGATTCTTATGTTTGGTTATTTTTTATATAGAAACGCATGGCGATTTGATGATGCGCCGCATAAGGAAGAAAAAATACCAAATAGTATTGTTAGGAAATTACTTAACAAAAAAGGTTGGCTGTTAAGAAACACTTTTGATTTTGATCAGAATGAGGAGTCTGAATTTTGGTATGTGATAAAGGATTCGTCTGATGGATTAAATGAATTGTCATCATCGATGAGAGTACACGTAAGAAAAGCTTTGAAAAATTACGAATATAAAGTTGTGGATGATAATTTTCTAATAAATAACGCATATCATATTTATGAACAAAGTTTGAATGGTTATAAAATTAAGGATAGAAATATTTCTAAAAAGGAATTTTATAAAATATTCAGAACAAACAACGAATGTTGGGGATGTTATAGTAAAGTGGATGGAAAGCTTGTTGGATTTGCTGTAAATTATTTGTGGGCAGATTGTTGTCAATATGAATTCACTGCAATAATTCCTAAATGTAAAAAAGATAACACATATCCATTCTACGGCCTGTTCTACACTATGAACCAATATTATCTTAGTGAAAAAAAACTGAAATATGTGTGTGATGGCTCTCGTTCCGTAACAGAACATTCCAACATACAGCCTTTTTTAGAATATAATTTTAAGTTCAGAAAAGCTTACTGCAAACTCAAGGTTTACTACAAATGGTGGTTTGGTGTCGTAGTTAAACTGCTTTTTCCTTTTAGAAATCTCATTCCATTCAGAAATGTTAAGGCTGTTTTAAGAATGGAGGAATATTCTCGCAAATCAAAATAAATTAAAAATCAATAATTTAACTACAAGGAAAAATATTTTTTCAAAAAAATAAAAAAAATACTTGTCAGTAAGAAAAAAAGATGTACCTTTGCACTCGCAATACGGAGATAAAACGTAGCAAACGCCTCCTTAGCTCAGTTGGTTAGAGCATCTGACTGTTAATCAGGGGGTCTCAGGTTCAAGTCCTGAAGGGGGCGCAAGAGAGATTACAAAGTGTAATTTTTTATGTTTCATGTTATTAATTGAAGAAAATGATTACCTCCTGGTGATCATTTTCTTTTTTATTGCTAAAGATACTTCAATAGATGAGATTTTTAAGATTCTTAGATTCTCAATATAACAAATTAAAAATTAAATTATGAAGAAGATTATAGGAATAGGAAGTGCGTTGGTTGATATTTTAACTCGTATCGACAATGACGAAGTGTTAAAAGAGATAAATATTCCCAAAGGTTCGATGCAACTTGTTGATGAGAAATTGTCGGCAGCCATTGGAGATAGGTTAGGAAAGTATGAGAGTGTCATGGCTCCAGGCGGTTCCGCTGCAAATACTATTCATGCATTAGCAAAATTAGGCGTCGAAGCTGGATTTATCTCATATGTCGGTAAAGACGAGATGGGAAAATTCTTCGAAGAGTCTATGAGTTCTGTGGGTGTGAAGCCAATGATGTTTCATAGTGACACTGCTTCTGGAACAGCGAGAACAATAATTTCGCCAGATGGAGAACGAACCTTTGCAACGAATCTTGGTGCTTCGCTAGAGCTTAACGAGAACGTAATAAATGCTGAAACGTTTGTGGATTGGGACTATTGTTATGTTGAAGGTTATCTCATTGCTAATAAAAATCTCTTCAAGAAAACCATTTTAACAGCGAAAGATAGTGGCTGTAAGGTTATTTTAGACCTTGCAAGTTATAATGTGGTGGAAGATAATCGCGACTTTCTCAACGAGTTACTTCCATACATCGATATTGTCTTTGCAAATGAAGAAGAAGCTAAGGCGCTGACAAATACCAGCGCAGAAGAATCTCTGTATTATATCGCTGATAGAGCAGAGATTGCAGTTGTTAAGATTGGAAAGAAAGGCTCGTTGATAAAGAGAGGTGGCGAAACAGTTCAGATAGGTTGTAATAAAGTTGAAGTTATTGATACAACAGGAGCAGGCGATATGTATGCGGCAGGATTTTTATATGGACTTATCAACGATTATGACTTAGAGAAATGCGGTACTATCGGAAATCTTTTAGCAGAAAGTATCATTCAAGTGATAGGAGCTAAGATGGACGAGGACAGATGGAAAATGTTTAAGAAAAGTATTGGATTATTTAATTGAAATATGTATCTTTGCACGCCAAATTGGGAAAACTCAATTTTATCTAAATTAGAGAATTAATATTTTAAAAACATGAAGATATTCCAAACAGAAGACATTCGGAATGTTGCTCTCATAGGAGCTGCTAAATCCGGTAAGACAACGCTTGCTGAAAACATGGTTTTCGAAGGTAAGCTCATCAACAGAAAAGGCTCTACAGAAGGTAAAAACACAGTATCTGACTATCGTCCAATAGAGACAGAACGTGGTATCTCTGTAAACGCAAGTTTGTTATACACAATTTATAACGACAAGAAGATAAACATTTTAGATACTCCAGGTTTTAGCGACTTCTCAGGCGACATCGTTGCTTGTTTAACAGCTGCCGACATGGCTGTCTTCACAGTCAATGCTCAATCAGGTGTTGAGGCAACAACAGAGAATGCTTGGAAATATGCTACAAAAACTAACAAACCTGTAGTATTCTTCATGAACCAGTTAGATCACAACAACGCTAACTTTGACGATACAGTTCATCAGTTAAAAGAATACTTTGGCGATAAAGTCACTCCAGTTCAATTCCCAGTGAACTCAGGCGAAGGCTTCAACTCAGTTATCGACCTTATCACTATGAAGATGTTAGTCTTCAAGAATGGCAACGGAGCTCCTGAAGTACAAGATATTCCTGCTAACTTAGCTGACAAAGCAGAAGAATTACACAACGAACTTATCGAACACGCTGCTGAAGGTGACGATGCTCTTATGGAGAAATTCTTTGAAGAAGGTACATTATCAGCTGAAGATATGGAAAAAGGTCTCCACCTCGGTATCATCAACCGTGATATGTTCCCAGTATTATGCGGCGCTGCTAAATCAGGTGCAGGTGTGACACGTCTCTTAGAGTTCCTCATTAACGCTTGCCCATCACCAGCTCACGTACATCCAACTAAAGCTAAAAATGGAACAGAGTTCCACAACAGCACAGAAGAAGCTCCTGCAATGTTATTCTTCAAGATATCTAACGAACAAAACGTTGGTGACGTTGCTATGGCACGTATCTATGGTGGTACAATTGCTGAATCACAAGACTTGGTTAACCCACGTACAGGTAATAAAGAACGTATCTCACAACTTTTAGTTTCTAATGGTAAAACACGCGAAAGAGTTGAAAAAGCTTGCGCTGGTGATATCATCTCTACAATCAAGTTGAAAGACGTTCGCGTTAATGATAGCTTGGTAGATGCTAAGATTGCTGACACAGCATTCGAAGGCGTTCCTTTCCCAGCACCTATATTCTCAACAGCTATTAAAGCTGTCAACTCACAAGAGGATGAAAAACTCGGCGGTATCCTCGCTGACTTCCACAAGATCGACCCAACAGTCATCACTTCAATGTCACGTGAGTTGAAACAAAATATCCTCCAATGTCAAGGTGAATATCACCTTAACACAATCAAATGGTATCTCGATAACGTACATAAAATTGCTGTTGAATTTGCATCTCCTAAGGTACCTTATCGTGAAACTATTACTAAGACAGCTAACGCTGATTACCGTCACAAGAAACAATCAGGTGGTTCTGGTCAATTTGGTGAAGTCCATATGAGATTAGCTCCTTATTACGAAGGCTACACAGATCCATCAGACCTCCAAGTTCGTGGTAAAGATGAATACGATCTCCCATGGGGTGGTAAACTTATCTTCTGCAACTGTATAGTTGGTGGTTCTATCGACGCTCGTTTCATGCCAGCTATTTTGAAAGGTATCAACGAACGTTTGGAAGAAGGTCCTCTTACAGGTTCTTATGCTCGCGACATCATCTGCTACATCTATGATGGTAAGATGCACCCAGTTGACTCAAACGAAATGGCATTTAAGATCGCAGGTCGTATGGCATTCTCAGCAGCATTTAAAAACGCTGGTCCTAAGATCATGGAACCTATCTACGACTTAACAGTTCGTATGCCAGAAGATATGATGGGTGCCGTCAATACAGACCTCCAAAGCCGTCGTGCTATCATCATGGGTATGGATGCTGACCGCAACTACCAAATCATCCGTGCAAGAGTTCCATTAGCAGAAATGGATAGATATTCAACATCATTGAGTTCATTGACATCAGGTCGTGGTACATTCACAATGGAATATGCTGAATACGCACAAGTTCCAGCTGATGTTCAAACAAAACTCTTGAAAGCTTACGAAGAAAGCAAGAAAGACGAAGATTAATAAAAATGATAATCAAAAAAATCCCGACGAAATCTCGTCGGGATTTTTTTTACTTGTTCATCGCATAGGCGTAAGCCCCTATACATACTGCTGATGATGTCCCTAATTTTGTTGCGGTGATACCTATTTTCTTTGAAGGATCGTACCATACTTCTTTGTCGCTGAACGGAACCTTTATCATCTTTCCTGTCACTGAAGCAAAATCTTTTCTACCCTGTTCGTCGTCTAAGTTGTAGGCAGATATTTCCATTCTTGGTATTTTGTTGCCATCTAATCCTGGATATTCTTTGTTGAGTAGTTCTACGACTTTTGGCATGAATATCTTTGACGCTCCTGACAGTCCGCCGCCCAAAACCACGATGCCATCAACTACTGTTGCTATGTTAGCTATGATGTCGGCTAATACTATTGCGAACTCATCCCATGCTTTGAGAGCTGCATCTTTGTTACCTTCTTTATTACCCATCGCTATCTCGTATATGTCGAAAGGTTGAGGAGCCTCATTAAATTCTATTCCAGCTTCACGAGCATATACGCGACGCACGCCTCTGATACTTATGGAGTCTTCTGCACTTGTCTGAGGATATAAGATATTTCTCATACACCATACCTCGGCACCAGCAGAGTTGTCGCCTTGCAAGAGTTTTCCATCGAGAACGACACCGCCGCCGAATCCTGTTCCTAACGTAAAGCCAACGAGGTTTTTATATCTCTTAGGATTACCTGCTTTTTCGAGCATGTCGTTGATTTCTGGTAATACGCCTCCAAGGACCTCTCCGTAAGCAAATAAATCACCGTCGTTGTTGATATAAACAGGTACCTTAAACTCGTTCTCTAACATATCTTTTAAGGCTACGCCACCTCTGAAGAGAGGAAGATTTGCCAAGTCGCCGATAATGCCGTTGGTGTAATCGGCAGGACCAGGGAAACAGAAACTGATGGCAGCAGGCTTGCCGCATAACTCCTCGGTGCGACGGAAACCCTCAATAATTTTGTTGAGTTGTTCTTCTAATGTATCAGAAGCAGTCTTGATAGTGAAAGGTTCGATAATTTCTTTGTAGTCTTGTACTGCTGAGAACTTGAATCCTGTGCCGCCGGCATCGAGGACAAAGATGATGCTTTTTGTATCCATATTATATGTTTTTAATTATTATCTTTTTTCTTTCTATGAACGAACACTTCGACCCAAATGAGCCACATTATAAAGATGAAGAAGTAGAATAATGTTTTGAAGAGATAGTCGTGGAAGAAATCGAAATGATTGGGAAACGGTATCATACATAGTGTTATGCCCACCACTCTGACGACATTGATCCATTCTATCACCACTAAGCCTGCGGGGATATACCATAACTTATGCTTCCATGGACCTGGAAAAAGAATCATCAAGAAAAGCCAATGAAGCCACTGCTTCAGACTTGTACATTCAGGGGCTACGTTGATAAATGAATATGTGTCATTACTATTGATGACTCCTATAGTATGTTTATGCGTCACGAAATCTATGTTAAAGATATGCTCCAATACCCAGCAGCTCTGGTTAAACAGCAGAGTAGAAGCCTCTTCAAACAGTTTGGTTATTAGTCCTGCTATTGGAAAAAAATTCACAGCTTGCCACCCTAAATACAGAAAGTGAAAGCTGAAAATAAGTATAATAAAGATGGCAACATCAATTGTTGCAGTGTATCTCTTGTCTTGATATAGTTCTTTTATCCTTTTTATATAATCTCTCATTCGCAATTCATGAATTTATGTTTTATAATTTTTAATCATCGGAAATTTCTTTCAGAGTAGCTTGATAAGTGGTAAACATCTGTGCTCTTGAGATATATCCAAGATATTTTTTGCCATCAACCACCACGATATTATAATTTCCTGAACGTTCGAATTTTTTCACCACTTCTTGTGCGCTATCTTCTGTTGTGATGAGATAGTCCGGGAATAACATAATATCTTCTATTAGGGTGTCATACTGTGATGGTTCAAATATTATTTTTCTTATTGAGTCGAACAAGACATGACCTTTAAGATTACCTTCATTATCGATTACGGGGAATATATTTCTTGTTGATGATGATATTATTGGCAGCAGTTCACGTAAGGTCTGTTCGGGATGTACTGTCAGGAAGTTTGTCTCGATGAGTTTGTTGATATTCATCATGTTGAGGATGCTGACATCTTTATTATGAGACACTTTGACGCCTTTCTCACTCACTGCTTTAGTGTAGATAGAGTCTTTAAAAAACATTCTATTTATTGCATATGATAGAGCTGTCACTATCATAAGAGGTACCATGAGAGAATATCCGTTGGTTATCTCAGCGATGAGGAATATTCCTGTCAGAGGAGCGTGTAACATCCCGGCTATAACACCGCCCATTCCAACCAAGGCGAAATTGGTGACATTGAGTTCTCCTAATCCGAGAGTGTTAAAGAACATGGCGAACAACATCCCAGAGAACGAGCCTATGAACAGAGCTGGAGCGAAAGTGCCTCCTACACCGCCTGCTGCGAAAGTGAACGAGGTGGCGAAGGCTTTAAATAATATTATGATGAGTAATAATAGTAATATGATCCATGTGTTGTCTTGGAATATAGAAAGGAAGGTGTTGGCGAATAATATAGAGGTGTCGGCATTGAGAGCAGCGTTGATGGCTTCATAACCTTCACCATATAATGCAGGGAAGATAAATATTAGGATGCCAAGGCCTGCCGAACCTAATGCAAATCTCATCCATGGCGACTTGATTCTTTTAAATCTCTTATCAACTCTAAAATATACATACATAAAATAAGCCGACATCAATCCGACGAAGATGCCTAATCCTACGTAGAATAACGAGTTGGAAGGTATAAAAGCAGTACTTGTCGTGATGGTGTATTCAAAAGCTCTTCCTAAGAAGAAGTATGAAGTGAGTATGGCAACGAAAGAAGATACCATGATTGGTACTAACGATGCCATGGAGATGTCGATCATGAAGACTTCTATTGCGAAAATGATACCCGTTATTGGAGCTTGGAAGATGGAGGCGAGAGATGCCGCACAGCCCATGCCTATTAGCACCACGATATTCTTTTGATTGAGACGAAGCAGCTGCCCTATGTTAGAGCCTATGGCGGAACCGGTAGAGACAGAAGGACCTTCCAATCCGACGGAACCTCCAAAACCAACGGTGAGAGAACTCGTGATGATAGAAGCAAAGGTGTTGTATGGCTTTACCGCGCCTTTATTCTTCTGTATCGCATATAAAATGCCAGGAATGCCATGTCCTACGTCACGCTTGATGACATAACGACAGACTAAAATCGTCAGGAAGATACCTATGGTAGGAAGAATGAAAAACAGTAAATCATAATTGTTGTCGGTGGTGGCAATATTATAAAAGTAGTCTCTGATCCAATGTGCCAATTTCTTGATTATAATAGCTGATAACCCTGCAAGGAATCCTGTCGGAAGACTCAAGATCATCATAAACTGCTTCTCGGAAATATGTTCATATCTCCACTTGTTGATTTTTTGTACTAACAAAAATATGCGTGCTTTTGTCTTCAATTTCTTATTGTTTTAATTCAAACTTCAAATATAAAAAAATGAAATAATATCCACGACTTTTTTATCAAATATTTTTTATCTTTGCGAAGTAAAAATGAAATTTAGGAAGTTTTAACATTTTTTTGTTAATGAAAATTATCAGTTATAACGTCAATGGTATTAGAGCTGCTATATCTAAAGGTTTTTTGTCGTGGCTTGAGACGGCATCTCCTGATGTGATATGTCTTCAAGAGATAAAAGCTAATGTTGATCAGATACCTCTTATGGAGATTGAAATGTTAGGCTATCATCATTATTGGTATCCTGCTCAGAAGAAAGGTTATAGTGGCGTAGCCCTGCTCTCCAAGACTGTCCCAGATAATGTGGTTTATGGCATGAACAAGACAGAATACGATAACGAAGGTCGTTTCTTGAGAGCCGACTTCGGCGATATATCTGTGGTAAGCGTATATCACCCTTCAGGAACATCAGGCGAGGAACGTCAGGACTTTAAAATGGAATGGCTCGACTTCTTCCGTTCTTATGTCAACGAACTTAGAAAATCACGACCTAAACTGATATTGTCGGGCGACTATAACATATGTCATGAAGCTATCGATATTCACGATCCTATCCGTAATGCTAAGTCGTCGGGATTTCTTCCTGAAGAACGACAATGGTTCTCCGACTTCCTCAGTGATGGTTACATAGATAGCTTCAGAACATTAAATAAAGAACCTCATCATTACAGCTGGTGGAGTTATCGCGCAAATGCAAAACAGAACAATAAAGGTTGGCGCATCGACTATCATATCTTAACAGATGAGTTAAAAGATAGTCTTCAAAGCGCTTCCATTTTACCCGAGATAAATTTTTCTGACCATTGCCCCATAACGGTTGAAATAAAACAATAAAAGATAAAACAATGGAATTTTTATTATCAAATTTTAAAACTATTTTGATTTTCGCTATTGTAGCGATAGTGTTATTTTCTCTATTTTTATTTTTGAAATCGAAAAGAAGAAGAAAACGTTTAGGGTTTTATATCAATTTCTTTTTGTATAAGATAGGTGTCAAAGATCATATGTCGAGGTCTGTAGTAGCAAGAGTGCATGTGAAAGAATGTTATGAGCCTTTAGTTAACTTAGTTGAACATAATAAGATAATTATCGATGAGACTACGATAGAGCAACCTGTTCTTTTACGTAAGAATGTAGCTCTCAAAATCTATAAGGTAGCAAGCAAACTACCTGAGGGTGTCTTTCTGAAGATTTATAGCACGTATCGTTCTCGTATCACGATATATAATAAATGGAAAGATGTTGTTGATGAGATTTCTAAAGAGAATCCTAATATGGGAAGAGCAGAGGTGCTGAAGTTGGCGAATTTTAGATTAGATAATCCTAAGTCGTTGGGTGGTCATGAGACCGGTGGAGCTGTCGATGTGGCTTTATGTGATGCCAATGGAAAAGAATTTGACTATGGCACCAAGTATCATGAGAAGTCGCCTGCCAACAAGACAAAATCGAGACATATCTTGAAAGAACATAAGATAAATCGTAAAACATTGTTGAAGGCTATGAAGTCGCAGGGTTTTGTCAACAATCCTAAGGAATGGTGGCATTTCTCCTATGGCGATACTTTGTGGGCAGCATATAGAGGAAAACGCTTCGGAGCAGTCTATGACGCTGCAGAGAAAGACTTCGAGAATGTAGGTTACGTTAGAATTATTAAGACAAACATCTCTGCCGTTAATAAATGATAATATGACAGAAATAGCAGCTTTAGTATCGGGGGGCGTTGATAGTTCCGTGATGGTTCCCATCTTAAAGGAACAGGGTTTCAATCCTCATATCTTTTATATCAAAATAGGTCTCGAAGGTAAAGACGACCTCATGGATTGTCCTTCAGAAGAAGATATTGAGATAACGACTTTCATCGCTAAAAAATATGGCTGCTCATTCGACATAGTCGATCTTCAGAAAGAATATTACGATAGGGTTGCCTCTTATACTATGGAGTCGGTGCGTAAAGGTCTTACCCCTAATCCTGATGTGATGTGTAACAGAATGATAAAGTTCGGAGCCTTCGAGGAAAAGATGGGCTACCAATTCGACAGAATAGCTACAGGTCATTATGCACGTCAGTGGTACGACAACCAAGGCATCTCATGGCTCGGTACAGCAGTAGATACTTTTAAAGATCAGACCGACTTCCTCGCCAGAATAACATATCATCAACTATCAAAAGCGATGTTCCCTATCGGCGACTTGCCAAAAGCAGAAGTGAGAAGATTGGCAGAACTCCATAAGCTGCCAAGCGCTCATCGTCACGACTCTCAAGGTATCTGTTTCCTCGGTAAGATAAATTATAACGATTACATCAAAGAGTATGTTGGAGAGAAAGAGGGCGATATTATTGAACTTGAGACAGGTAAGAAATTAGGAAAACATAAGGGATTCTGGTTCCATACTATAGGACAGAGAAAAGGCCTCGGACTCGGAGGCGGTCCTTGGTTTGTGGTGAAGAAAGACACAGAACGAAACCTCGTATTCGTATCGAAAGGCTATGACCCGATAGCTCAATATACAAATGTCGTTGACTTAGTAGATGTGATGACAATGAATCCAGCCATAGAACTCACCGAAAATCAAAGAGTGCGATACAAGATAAGACATCAGCCTGGATTTAACTTAGGAAACATAAAAATCACTGAGAAAGGTCTGACAATAGTGTCTGATGAAGCTATCTCTGGTGTCGCCGCCGGACAATTCGGTGTGATATATCACGAGACTGAGCCTGTGGTCTTAGGCAGCGGAGTGATCGATTGATGTTTAATCAGAACCTCCAGCCAAGGGCGATCTGAACGACTCTGTTCTTAGAAATCTGATTTTGTATCTCAGTGTAATATTTGTTATCATCAGTAAAATACCCGACTTCTCTCATAAAGATGTCTTTTAATCCGAAGATATATCTCGCAGAGAGAAATATATTCTCGTTGATATAATATGTAGCACCACCTACAACGGAGAAATTGAAAGGATGAAATTCCGAGCCTTTCTTTAGGTTGAATGTGGTATCTATTACTTCTTCATTCATAACCTCGTCGTTGAGAGAGACTGTAGTGACGACCTCTTCTTGTCGGCGAGCCGATAATACCCAATTAGGTTGGACGCCAAGGTCGATGGCTACACGTTTGTTGAAGAGATAACATTTGAACAGCAATGACAGATTTATATTGTCAATACGGCTTCCACCTTTACCTGTGACATGTGTCACCATCGAACCCATCTCTCCCAAAGCATAGGAGTCTTCTTTGTCGATTTTTAGTCGATAACCATATTGAGAATAACTGAACTCCGCCTGAACTCCAAGATATTTGTTGAAAGAATATTCTGCAAAAGCGCCGCCATGAAATCCTACTGTCATCTGTTTCTTGCAGTTGTCAACATCGCTGCAAAGATATAGTTCGTTGCCTATTTTCATGGTGTTGAGGTTGGTCCCTGCAAAGACACCATAATGAAACTCCTGCGAGTATGCTGTCGTGAAAAGTGAAATAAATGCTGCTAATGAAAGAAGTCTCTTCATAAGAATTTAAATTGATAGTTTTTGATAAAAAAAATCATGGCAAAGGTAAGCAAAATCGTAGTATATTTACGAACTTTTTTTAAAGATTATGACATTAAAGATAGCATGCGTCCAGAGCAATATCATTGCTCGCAATCCTCAAGAGAATTATAAACATCTTGATGAGCTTTTTAACAAGATTCAAGATGACAGAGACATTATTATCTTGCCAGAGACCTTTACAACAGGTTTCCCTGCTGAGCCAGAGCATTTTGCTGAAGATGAGAACGGTGCAACAATGGCATGGCTTAGAGCTAAAGCTAAGGAAAAAAACAGCGTGATATGCGGGAGCTTTATAAGTCAACGAGACACCAAGTCACCGAGTCACCAAGTTCAAAGTCAAAGTCATTGTCAAAGTTTCTACAACACCCTTGTTTGGATGAATCCTGATGGAAGTTATCATACCTATGACAAGCGTCATACCTTTAGTATGGGAGGCGAGAAAGATCTTGATAATGGTAAAGAATTGTTGACAATAGAATACAAAGGCTGGAGAATAAGACCTTTTATATGCTACGACCTTCGTTTTCCAGTGTGGCTACGTAACAATTATCACGAAGGCAATTTTGAATACGATCTCGCTATATTGATAGCCAATTGGCCAATGCAGAAATCATATATATGGAATACTTTGTTATCTGCGAGGGCAATAGAAAATCAGGCTTATTTTGTGGGTGTCAACAGAGTCGGTATCGACCATAACAACATTCCATATATAGGCGAGACTAAAGTTGTTGATGGTAAGGGTAGGACAGTGGCTGAATTGCGAGGTGACAAGGAAGATGTTCTTGAGATAGAGATAGATAAACAGCCTCTTATGGATTTCAGAAATTATTTTACTGTACATAAAGATTGGGATAATTTTTTATTAAATTTGCAGAAATAAAAGCCTATGAATGTTATCATTGCTGGAGATGGAGAAGTAGGTATGCACCTTGCAGAAGCCTTAGAGCGTAGCGACCATAACATCACTATCGTGGATCCTCATAAGGAACTCCTTAAGATGGTGGAGTCACATTCTGACTTGATGACTATCACTGGTGACTCTACGTCGATAAAAGTGTTGCAACAAGCTAATGTCAAGAAGGCCGACCTCGTTATCGCTGTGTTACATGATGAACGTACCAATTTGTTGACAGGTATCTTGGCGAAGAAACTCGGAGCTAAGAAAGTGATAGTGCGTGTCAACACTATGGAGAATCTCAGTAAAGAGTCGTGGCGTATCTATCAGGATCTTGGTATCGACGGCTTGGTGTCGCCAGAAGATATAGCAGCACAGGAGATTATCAATCTTCTGAGACAAAACGTTGCTACTGAGGCACACGACTTTGCTGGAGGTAAGTTAGA
The DNA here is from genome assembly GCA_015061295.1 of Lentimicrobiaceae bacterium. GTDB lineage: Bacteria > Bacteroidota > Bacteroidia > Bacteroidales > F082 > Limimorpha. The sequence goes on along the minus strand of SUWU01000009.1, from coordinate 9,370 downwards.
ACTTCTCATGATAAAATTAGAATCTAACGCCATAGTGGTGGGTAAGACCTTAGAGGAAGTCTCAGAGAAATATAAACATATCGATTTCAGAGCTCTCGCCATCAATAGGCGACAAAATACCTTCATCCCAAAACATGATGACATCTTCCATGAAGGCGACTTGGTGTATGTTATAACAAAGCCTCATGCAATAAAGGAACTGATGCAGTTGAGCGGCAAGATACGTTTTAATATACATAATGTGATGATCGTGGGTGGCGGAAGAATAGGTAAGATGACAGCAAAACGTCTCGAAAATGATATGAATATCAAAATATTCGAGATGGATAAAGAGAGATGTATCGACTTGACCAACGACTTGTCAGATACAATGATAATAAATGCTGATGCTAGAAATGTAGATCTGCTCGAAGAGGAAGACATCAAGAACATGGACGCTTTTATCGCTGTGACTGAGAATACGGAGACTAATATTCTTACCTGTCTGCAAGCTAAAGCCTTTGGAGTGAAGAAGACTATTGCCATGGTGGAGAATATTGACTATATCGACATATCTCAGAACATAGGTATCGACACCATAATAAACAAGAAACTTATAGCGGCAAGTTATATGGTGCGTTACACTCTCGGTGGTAATGTGTCGTCGTTGAAATGTCTTAGCGGTATCGATGCCGACATTGTAGAGTTTGTGGTACGCGATGGTGCTGCTGTCACTGATAAACCTATCAACAAACTCGATATACCAGAAGGTGCCGTCATCGGTGGTGTTATCAGAGGTGAGGATAGTTATATCGCTACAGGAAACTTGCAGATACAAGCTGAAGATAGAGTGGTGGTGCTTGTGTTGCCCAAGACGATACAAGAAGTGGAAAAATTATTTAGATAAAGGTGATGAGAATATCTGCAACGATAATAACACTCAATGAGGAAGATAAGATTCGTCAATGTGTGGAATCTCTTAAAGATGTGGCAGACGAAATAGTCGTAGTAGATTCGCTTTCAACCGATGCAACAAAGTCTATCTGTGATGAACTCGGCGTTAAGTTTGTAGAACAGAGATGGCTTGGTTATTCCGAACAGAAGAATCTTGCTAATAGTATAGCATCTCACGATTGGATTCTTTCTATTGATGCTGATGAGGTTCTCTCTGATGAACTGAGGAAGTCTGTCCTCGAGATTAAAGAAACAGACATGGACATAAACACGGTATTTTTATTTAACAGACTTAATAATTATTGTGGGAAATGGATCCGTCATTGCGGATTATATCCCGATAGAAAGATAAGGATATGGAACCGTAATGTAGGGAAGTGGGAAGGTGAAATTCATGAGGTGATAAAGTTTTCAACAAAAACTAAAGAAGTAACCCTCACCGGTGATCTACTTCATTATTCGTTTAACACCCACGAGGATTTTCAGAAACAACTATTTAAATTTGCTGAAATGAAAGGAAAAGAGTATTTCCAGAAAGGAAAGAAAAACGCTGCCCTATTAAAATTCTTCTCGCCTATATTTTCTTTCGTTAAAAACTATATCTTTAAATTAGGCTTCCTTGATGGTCAAGATGGCTTTAAGATATGTTTGGGCTATGCTCAAGCAACACGACATAAATATGAGATACTAAGACAATTGAGAATTAACAATTAACAATTAACAATTAACAGTGTGGGATTGAATAGTAAAATAGTAAAATAGCAACTTAAAATATACAAATATGAAGAATATCGAACAGGTTATTTTTGAAGGTAAACGCGTTATAGTTCGCGTCGATTTTAACGTGCCATTGGACGAGAATTTTAATATCACCGATGATACACGAATCCGAGCAGCAATGCCTACAATCAATAAAGTCATCAACGATGGTGGAAGACTTATCTTGATGTCGCATCTCGGCCGTCCGAAGAAAAACCCAGATGAGAAATATTCTCTTAAACATATCATCAATCATCTGAGTAAGGTTGTTGGTAAAGAGGTCGCTTTCGCCGACGATTGTATGAAAGCCTCAGATAAAGTCGCTGCTATGCAAAATGGCGACGTTCTTTTGTTGGAGAACTTACGTTTCTATGCTGAAGAAGAAGGCAAAGTACGTGGTATAGAGAAAGGCGAAGAAGGCTACGATGAGGCAAAGAAAGCTCTCAAAGAAAGTCAGAAAGAGTTTACTAAGACATTGGCTTCGTATGCTGATTATTACATCAATGATGCTTTCGGAACAGCACACCGCGCCCATGCATCGACAGCTCTTATAGCTGATTATTTCGATGCCGACCATAAGATGTACGGCTTCCTCATGGGTAAAGAAGTGGAGGCTGTCAATAAAGTGATGAAAGACATCAAACGTCCTTTCACAGCTATAATGGGTGGCTCTAAGGTATCTACAAAAATAGATATCATAGAAAACCTTTTGACAAAAGTAGATAACCTCATCCTCTGTGGTGGTATGACTTACACCTTCAAAAAAGCGCTCGGTGGAAATATAGGTAAGTCGATTTGTGAGAACGACAAACTCGATCTCGCTCTTTCTATTCTCGATAAGGCAAAAGAAAAAGGTGTTAACCTTGTCTTGGCGGTAGATGCTGTCGTCGCCGATGATTTTAATAACAACGCTAATACCATGATAGTCGATCCTATGGATATACCTGAAGCTTATGAAGGTATGGACATCGGTCCTAAGACAAGAGTGTTGTTTGGTGATGTTATCAAAAACTCTAAGACTATATTGTGGAATGGCCCATGTGGCGTTTTTGAGTTCGATAACTTCAGCAATGGTTCACGTGCTATAGCAGAAGCTATTGTAGAAGCTACTAAGAATGGAGCCTTCTCGTTGATAGGTGGTGGCGACTCTGTGGCATGTGTCAATAAGTTCAACATGGCAGACCAGGTGTCGTATGTTTCGACGGGTGGCGGTGCTTTATTGGAAGCTATAGAAGGAAAAGAACTCCCAGGCATAGCAGCGATAAAATAAAACTGATTAATATATAAACTATAGAACCTGAAAATCGATTCATGATCAATGACGAAGACAAAAGACTTCTGTCTTAAGATTTTCAGGTTCTTATATTTTAACTCTCAGAGTCTAACATGATAATAGGTTTTGATGCAAAGCGTATAGTGCGTAACGGCACAGGTTTGGGTAATTACTGCAGGACATTGATAAACGACATGATTCGTTGCAATGATGGAAGACGATTGTTGTTATATACTCCCGACAAAGGTCGCGATGCTTTAAGAAATCAGATTATAGAATCTGAGAATTGTAGATTTGTATATCCTAAGAAGAAGAGAGGCAAAATTTATAGAAGTTTGTGGCGAACGAAGAATATTGTTAGTCAACTCATTGCGGATAATGTGGATGTATATCATGGACTTAGCGGTGAGCTTCCATTAGGACTTAAGGAAAACGGAATAAAAGGAATCGTCACTATTCACGACCTTATTTTTTTACGTCACCCGGAATATTATCATTGGTTTGACAGAAAGATATATACTTGGAAATTTCATAAGACCTTAAAGCAGGCCGATCATATCATAGCTATTTCTGAGTGTACGAAACGCGATATCTTGGAGTTCGGCGATTTTAATCCTGATAAAATATCTGTCATATATCAAAGTTGTAATCCTCGATTTTCAGAGATGCCATCGCAGCAGGATATTGAAAATACCACGAAGAAATACAATATGCCGATACGATACATGCTTTCTGTAGGCACTATAGAAGAGCGTAAGAATCTTATATTGGCAGTCAGAGCCTTGTCGTTATTGCCTGATGATATTCATCTTGTGGCGGTAGGACGACAGACGAGATACGCCGACAGAGTCAAGAAGGAAGCTGCTAAAAATGGTGTGTTACATCGTTTGCATATGCTCAGTGGTGTGACAGATAATGAGTTGAATGTTATATATAAGAAAGCTGAGATATTCGTTTTTCCTTCGCGTTATGAGGGCTTTGGCATTCCAATCATAGAGGCTATCTTCAGCGGATTGCCTGTGGTGGCATGTAGCGGTTCATGTCTTGAAGAAGCAGGAGGTCCACATTGTTTGTATGTTGGTCCTGATGATGTTAAAGGAATGGCATCTTCAATAATGCAGATTGTCAATAATAAGGAAGAAAGAGAAGAACGTATTAAAAACAGCTTACAATACGTTCAGAAGTTCAGAGGAACAGACGTGGCATCGCAAGTTTTTGGGGTGTATGATGTTGAATTTTGATATAAAATATTAACTTTTTAAGATACATCAATGTGTAATCATGGTACACATTGATGTATCTCTTTTTTGCATCTCAACATCTACTCAATAATAGTCATTTCTTCTATCAGGCGTGTCGCTCCAGCGTATTTGTCGATGATGAATAAGACGTAGCGAATATCGACGGAGATGTTTTTACAGATTGACGGATCGTAAATCAAGTCGCTCATCGTTCCCTCCCATGTACGGTCGAAGTTGAGACCGAGAAGATGTCCGTCGGCATTTAAGATAGGGCTTCCTGAGTTGCCACCTGTTGTATGGTTGCCTGCTATGAAGGCTACGTGAATACTACCATCTTTATCAGCATAACGTCCATAATCTTTTGTTTCATAAAGCTCGCGCAGACGATCAGTCACTACGTAATCATAGATGTCTGGATTCTCTTTCTGCATGATGCCGTCTAATGTGGTATAGTGTTTATAACGAACAGCGTCTCTCGGAGAGAAACCTCCTACTTTGCCATAAGTCACACGTAAAGTGAAGTTGGCATCAGGATACATCATCTTATCTGGATTTACTTCAGCATGATATTCCATCTGTCCGCGCATAAACACTCTCTGCATGTCGTTAATTTTATTGTTTAACTCGATAGCTTTTGTTTTGACATTCTTTTCATAGAAATCCATCACGTTGTTATATGCCATCAATGCAGGATCTTGGGCGAGTTTCTTGGCTTTAGATGGTTTAAATTTATCTAAAAATTTATTAATGTCTTCTTCAGAAGTAAACATCGTCTTAGCAAACAATTCATCAACATAGGATTGAACATTATCATATTTCTCAACTATTGTGTTAAGTAATTCAGGACGGAAGTCGGCTGGTTGGTTGTTGATGTATTCTTGTAATGCCATTGCAGCAACTTCTTCATCTATCGGCTGATGATAATCTTTGAAGAATACTTTTGTTGCTTCTCTTGCGTTTTCAATGAGTTTTTCTATTTCTTCTTGAGGAGTGTCTTTCGTTACTTTAGAAAGTTTATTAAAAGATGCAGCGAAAGTCACTACTTCTATATTAAGCACTGTCTCCGAGAGATAGGTTGTCGCCAAACGATAAGGCTCATATTCAGCATATACCTTCTCAAATTCGTCTATTAAGGTAAGATAAGCACCTCTGGCTCTACTTTGATAAGCCCATTTTGTAAAAGCCTTATCGAAGTCATATTTTTTCTCAACGCCTTTGAAGTTGTTGATACCTTCAACCACGCCCATCCATTTCTTCCATCCGTTGCCGAGATGAGCATGTTTTGAAGCATATTGTATTCTTACCTTAGGATCTTTCTCTTGATATTTGTTGTATATGTCGAGAATCTTACCTCTCAAATCGACGTTGACGGGATAAATTACGTTAGCTTCTTGATTGACAGCTACAGCTGGGAGATATTCGTTGGTACGTGCTGGATATCCAAATACGAAAGTGAAGTCACCTTCTTCAACGCCTTTTAATGAGATAGGGAAGTGATAGTTAGGTTTATATGGGACATTATTTTCGCTATAATCTGCTGCCTTCCCATCAGGAGAGACATAGATGCGAAATACAGAGAAATCGCCTGTGTGACGAGGCCACACCCAGTTGTCGGTGTCGCCACCGAACTTGCCTATATTTGATGGTGGAGCTCCAACGAGACGAACATCTCTAAACACCTCATTATATATCATGTAATATTTGTTGCCGTTGTAGAATGAACGTATGATAACTTGATAATCGGTGTTAGCTTCTGCTTCAGCCTTGATTTTATCTATGTTATTAGCAACTATCTCTGCTCTTTCTTCAGCTGATGTTCTACGCTCATCTACACCTTCAAGTACTCTGTCGGTTACATCTTCCATGCTCTTCAGCATGACGGCGGTGATGCCAGGACATACTAACTCTTCTTCTTGGCTCATTGCCCAAAAACCATTAGTGAGATAATCGTGTTCAACAGTGCTGTGATATTGTATCCAATCGAAACCACAATGATGGTTGGTAAGAAGAAGTCCCTTGTCGCTGACAATCTCGCCAGTGCAACCACCGTCGAATAAAACGACAGCGTCTTTCATGCTACTATGATTAATGGAATAGATGTCTTCAACAGTGATGTTCATTCCCATCTCCTGCATCTCTTGTTCGTTGTTCTGCAATAACATAGGAATCCACATGCCTTCATCAGCTCTAAGATTGAAAGCTAATGATACTACGATAAATAATGATAAAATGATTTTCTTCATATTGATATATGTTATTTGATTTCGTTTTCGCAAAGATAACGATTTTTTATGTTGATATGACATGATATAAGCTTGATTTGACGTTTTTATGATTTTTTAAGTTATCAATACATGATAATAGTGTTCAAAGGTTAAAATATGTTAATTTCTAACTATTTATGAAAAAATGTATATATCTTTGCACCAAAGATTAGAAACCATGAAACCGAATTTTTTACATCACATTATTAATTTGTTTTATCCTCAGGTGTGTCCTGCTTGTGGCAACCTTTTGATGAATGGAGAAGAGACTATCTGCATGACTTGTCGTTATCTTTTACCTAAGACCATGTATGAGAGAGAACCCGATAATCCATTGGCGCAGATGTTTTGGGGACAAGTAGATTTTCAAGCGGTGACGGCAGAGTTTTTCTTCAGCAAGACAGGTAAGGTGCAGCATCTGTTACATCAGCTGAAATATCAGGGTAATAAAGACGCAGGATTCTTTCTCGGGCAGCAATTGGGCGATACTATTAGAGATGTGTATTTGTTTCAAGGGATAGATTATCTTGTGCCTATACCGCTTCATCCAAAGAAGGAATATATGCGAGGTTATAACCAGAGTTTCGTTATAGCGCAAGGTGTTGAGGAGAAGATGAAAATCCCCATAGTCAAAGATTGTCTTTATAGAAAGGTGTTTACCTCTACTCAGACGAAGAAATCGAGAGAAGAAAGATGGCATAATGTGAAAGATATTTTCGATGTCGCTGATGATGAGAAGTTTAGGAATAAACATATCTTACTGATTGATGATGTCTTGACTACAGGAGCAACCCTTATGGCAGCAGGGAGGACACTAATGAGGATACCTGACGTAAAGATTAGCGTAGCAACAGCAGCGTGTGCAGCAGGTTAATATTTTTATTACCTTTGCCTTCATGAAATCATTGCTGAAAATAAATAATCTACGCATCGATTTCTGCCGTGACGAAAAATGGCAGGAAGTGGTTCATAGTATTGATTTTGAAGTTTATAGCGGCAGAACTCTTGGTGTTGTAGGTGAGTCGGGCTCGGGTAAATCGGTGAGTAATCTTGCCATCATGCAACTCCTTGATAAAAAGAAGTCTCGTATTAAAGCAGACTCTATATTATTAGATGATAATGACATATCTAAATTCAGCGATGATGATATGACGGAGATACGCGGTAAGGAAATCGCGATGATATTTCAAGAGCCGATGACATCGTTAAATCCTGTTTATAAATGTGGGTTTCAGGTGATGGAAGCGGTTAGTTTAAGTCAACGAGTCAACGAGACAACGAGTCTACAAGTAGAGACGCAGAGACATAAAGTCGCAGAGTCGCAAAGTCAGTGTCAGAGTCAAAGTCAGCGTCAAATTTCAACAGCCAAAGAAAAGGTTCTCGAGCTTTTCCGTAAGGTGATGCTTCCTAATCCGGAGATTATTTTTGATAAATATCCTCATGAACTCTCTGGCGGTCAGAAGCAAAGAGTGATGATAGCCATGGCTCTTGTCTCTAACCCAAAAGTCCTCATCGCTGATGAGCCTACGACGGCTCTTGATGTGACTGTCCAAAAGGAGATTCTGAAACTTCTTAAGGATCTTCAGCGTGAGAACGGTATGGGAATGATATTCATCACTCACGACCTAGGAGTGATAGCTGAAATAGCTGATGATGTCATAGTGATGAATAAAGGCGTGATAGTGGAGAGAGGAAAAGTGAATGACATCCTTAATAACCCTCAGCATCCGTATACGAAAGGACTCATCGCTTGTCGCCCTCCACTTGATTATCGTTTGGAACGTCTGCCTATCGTTAAAGAGTTTCTTGATGGGATATGGAACGATAATAATCAGATAAAAAATGAGTTGCTTATCACCGATGAAGAACGAAGGAAGCATCATGAGTTTATGTATTCTCAGGAACCTATTCTTAAGGTGCAGAACCTTAAGACTTGGTATCCGCTCCGCAAAGGTGTCTTCGGCAGGACTCACAGCTATATAAAATCTGTCGATGATGTGAGCTTTGATGTTTATCCAGGTGAGACACTCGGACTTGTAGGTGAGTCGGGTTGCGGTAAGACAACCTTAGGACGTAGTATCTTACGACTCGTCGAGCCTACTTCTGGCAATGTGATTTTTGAAGGTAGTGATGTTACACAGTTTAATAACAAAGAGGTAAGAGAGTATCGTAGGCAGGCGCAGATAATATTTCAAGATCCGTATTCTTCTTTAAATCCTCGAATTTGCATAGGTGAAGCTATTGCTGAACCGATGATGATTCATGAAATTGAGAAAGATGCGAAGAGAAGAAGAGAGCGTGTTTGTTACTTGTTGGAAGAGGTGGGATTGGAAGCATCACATTATCAGCGTTATCCGCATGAGTTCTCTGGAGGTCAGAGACAGCGTATTTGTATTGCACGTGCTCTCGCTGTCAATCCAAAGCTGATAATATGCGATGAGTCGGTATCTGCTTTAGATGTATCAGTACAAGCACAAGTGTTAAATCTTCTTAACAGGTTGAAGAAAGATTTTCATTTCACATATATATTCATTTCTCACGATTTAAGCGTCGTAAGATTTATGTCCGACAGAGTCGTGGTGATGTATAACGGCAAGATTCAGGAGATTAATGAGGCAGACGAATTGTTCAATAATCCGCAGAACGATTATACGAAGAGGCTGATCGCGGCATTGCCAGATGCCAACTTGTAAAGGATTTTCTGAAAAGACTAATACAACACCAACTTCTATTTTTAAAAAAAATCCATAAAAGGTTGTTTTTTAAGAAAATAATTACCTAAAATCCGCAACTATCATCCAATACACGATTAAGGGTAGATTTATGAGTCGTTAGTAGCAGCTTTCAGTAAAAAGCAACAGCACAACATCAATATGTAGCCACCATCCCCTTACCCCACG
>SUWU01000045.1 GCA_015061295.1 Lentimicrobiaceae bacterium | reverse complement strand
ATTGTGATGGCTCACTAACAGTGGCTTTGAACATCAACTTATTAGAATTTACAGCAGCGGGAACTGTTATCGGTTTTCACGATATTCCCTATTAATCCTTTCGGAACCGTTGCGGGTGCAAAGATAGGAAAAAAATTGAAAGTTGAAAGTTGAGAATTGAAAATAAAAAAATTCCGAGAAAATCTCTTTTCCCGGAATTGTAAATTGTTAATTCATGAGACGTGTCAACTCTACATTATTATTGCTCAATTCACTCGTTGTCTTGTAGTCTCGTTGTCTTGCTGACTTATGAAACCTGCCACGCGTTTGTGCGAGTTATTCAAGTATTGATTATAATCTAAGTCGTTGATGTCTTGTTCTTTCTCTAAAGCTAAATCCAGGACTTCCATCATAGAGTTCACGAAGTGGAAGTTCAAGCCTTTTACGTAATCTTCTTTAATATCGGAGAAATCGCGTTTGTTCTCTACTGACAAGATGACATCAGTAACGTCATTGCGTTTTGCTGCGAGCATCTTCTCCTGTATTCCGCCTACTGGCAACACTCTGCCTCTCAAGGTAATCTCACCTGTCATGGCGAGTTGGTCTTTGACTTTTCTCTGTGTAAATGCCGATGTCAGTGCTGTCAGCATCGTGATACCTGCCGAAGGTCCGTCTTTAGGCGTTGCGCCTTCTGGCACGTGGATATGTACGTTCCATTCTTCAAAGACAGCAGGGTCTATCTCAAGTTGCGAAGAATGTGACTTGATATATTCGTATGCTATCGTAGCTGATTCTTTCATCACCTCGCCGAGATTTCCTGTGAGATGCAAGGCTCCATGTCCGCGACTCAAACTCACTTCTATCGACAAAATCTCCCCGCCCACAGGCGTCCATGCCAAGCCGATGGCGACACCTGGAGTAGTGTGTTTCACCTCATCGCCATCGTGGAACATGCCGACACCGAGCGTGTCTTTCAAATCTTTCTCAGTGACTTTCTTGTCGTATTCATCGCCCATCACGATGTTCTTTGCCTTACGGCGAATGACGCTTGCAATCTGACGTTCAAGGTTACGAACTCCAGCTTCACGAGTGTAATCGTCGATGACTCTCATCACCATATCTTTAGAGAATGTCACGTCTTTGGATGTAAGTCCGTGTTCTTTCAACTGCTTAGGAATAAGGTGACGTTTAGCGATCTCAAACTTCTCTTCACGGAGATAACCGCTCAAGTCGATGATTTCCATTCTGTCGCGCAAGGCAGGATGAATGGTAGATAGGTTATTAGCAGTAGCGATGAACAGGATTTTCGATAAGTCATAATCCATTTCAAGGAAGTTGTCGGAGAACGCCATATTTTGTTCCGGGTCGAGAACCTCCAACAAGGCTGCTTGCGGATCGCCGTTCACGTTGTTGCCGCTCACCTTGTCAATCTCATCTAAAACGAAAACAGGATTCGACGACTTTGCTTTTCTGAGACTTTGTATGATACGACCTGGCATAGCGCCGATGTAAGTCTTACGATGACCACGCAACTCCGATTCGTCGCGTACGCCGCCGAGCGACATCCTTATATATTTACGACCGAGAGCTTTAGCTATCGATTTTCCGAGCGATGTCTTACCTACGCCAGGAGGTCCGACGAGACATAAGATCGGCGACTTCATATCGTTTTTCAGTTTCAATACCGCGAGATATTCTACGATGCGGTCTTTTATCTTTTCGAGACCGAAATGGTCTTTATCCAAAACTTTCTGTGCGTGTTTGAGGTCGAAGTTATCTTTGGTATATTCGTTCCAAGGAAGCTCGACAATATATTCAAGGTAGTTATGTTGTATTCCGTATTCAGCCACCTGAGGATTCATACGTTGCAGTTTCTGGAGTTCTTTTTCAAAGGTCTCCTCCACTTCTTTAGGCCATTTTTTCTTAGCGGCTTTCTCTTTAAGAACCTTGATGTCTATTTCGTTAGGCGTTCCGCCGAGTTCTTCTTGTATAGTACGAAGCTGTTGGTTGAGAAGATATTCGCGTTGCTGCTTATCCATATCCATCTTCACCTTGCTTTGAATCTGATGTTTCAGTTCTATCATCTGAACTTCATTGCTGAGGATGGAAAGCAGTTCCGTTGCGAATTTAGTGATGTCGTTTATCTCGAGAAGTCGTTGTTTCTCTTCCATCGACTGAACTAAGTTACTCGCGATGAAGTTCACCATAAACCAAGGGCTGTCGATGTTTTTAAGAGCGAATGTCGCTTCGAAAGGAAGTGTCCCTGACTTTTGCGTTATCTGCATCGCCATATCTTTGATGGACTGTATCAATGCCTTAAATTGGCGGTCACGAGGAATGACGAGGCCTTCGCCATAAGCAGCGACTTTACCTTTTAGATAAGGTTCTGTCTGTGTTATCTCTTGCAGTTGGAATCTACGTTTACCTTGTATTATCACGGTGGTGTTACCGTCGGGCATCTGCAAGGTCTTCATCACCATTGCGATGGTTCCTATTTCGTGAAGGTCATTTTGGTTTGGGTCTTCTACAGAAGCGTCTTTTTGCGCTATGACGCCTATTGGCAGATGACGTTTATAAGCTTCCTTAATTAATCTTATGGACTTGTCGCGACCCACTGTGATTGGTATCACCACACCAGGGAATAGCACTGCATTACGCAGTGTCATGATTGGCACTTCTTCTGGAATCTCCTCTTCGCTAATGCGTTTTTCATCTTCCGGTGTCAGAAGTGGAATATATTCAGTGTCAGTCTCTACTATATCTGTCAGGAATAAATCGTGATTAATTTGGTTGTCCATTATTATTTATGTTTGAAGTTACGGTCGCGCGTTCGTCAATAATTATGCCAAAAGAAACTCCTCAATATTTTTTGGTGTAATGACATGAAATTCGGTATCAGGATATGCGTCAACAAAGGATTTAGGGAATTTGACTTTTGCATTCTCACTCCATTTGAATTCATAAGCATGTAACAAGCCATCGTATTCTTCCACATAATCAATTTCTTGCTGCGATTTCGTCCGCCAGAAGTATTTGTTACACCATCTATTATTATATTCAATGAATTTCATCCTTTCAGAAATCAAGAAGTTCTCCCATAAAGCCCCGACATCGTTACGATTTTCAATCTGCATAAAATTGGAAATTATAGCATTACGAATACCGTTGTCATAGAAATAAATCTTACGTGAACTTGTCAGTTCATTTCGCAGATTACGACTGAAAGAGCCCAATCTAAAAATTATATAACACTTTTCAAGTACTTGTATGTATTTCTCTATCGTTTTTGCATCAACACCCACGATTTGAGAAAGTTCGTTATACGACACCTGCGATCCTACCTGATAAGCTAATGCTTGTAATAACTTCATCAGTTTATCAGATTTCTTAATATAATCCAAAGCCAAAACATCCTTATACAGATAACTATCTGATAAAGATTTAAGTATCATCTTTTCATCTCCAGGATTAGTCACAACCTCAGGATAATATCCATATACCATACGGTGAGGAATCAATCTTTTCTCCGTAATAAATCCATGATGATCCACCATTTCCTGAAATGACAAAGGAAACATCTGATATTCCCACTTTCGTCCGGTCAGAGGTTCTTTGGTTTTATCAGCGAGTTCAAATGCGGAACTGCCTGTGACAACCAGTTGCAAATCCTCCATATTGTCTGTGATAAGTTTCAACTTAAGTCCAATGTTACTTATACGTTGAGCTTCATCTATTACAATGAGTTTTTTATTTCCGAAAAGAATCTTCAGACGGTCGGAGGTTGTATCCTCAAAAAACGATTGAGTGTCGTTGTCATCGCCGCTCAGCCATAGCACATTTTCATTTGATGAGAATATTTCCTTAAGAGAAGTGGTTTTTCCAATCTGACGACTCCCCATAAGTATTATGGCTTTACCTTTAAACAATCGTTCTTTGATTTTTGCATTGATAATTCTTTTGATCATAAAAAATATTTTTTACAAAAATAAAACTTTTCTGGAATTAAATCCTGATTTTTTAAAACTTTTTAGGAATAAAATCCGTAAAAGTTAAAATTATTGCATTGGCTTTTCCAGAACTTGATACGGAACAAAAATAGAAACTGAGGAAATTCAACTTGCAACAAAAAAGTCATCCTACAGGTCAAACCTGCTGGAATTACATAAGATAAGGTTTCGCAAAAAAAAGAAAAGAAAAAACAAGTGTTGGTTGACTAAAAAAAAAGACTGTCAAATTTTGACAGCCTCATTTTTTTATTTGTTAGCGTTTTTTGCTTCTTGGAATTTTTTGTACTTGCTGTTGAATTTATCAACGCGACCTGCTGTGTCAACAAGTTTCATCTTACCTGTGTAGAATGGATGAGATGTGTTAGAAATTTCTAATTTCACTAATGGATACTCGTTGCCGTCTTCCCATACGATTGTTTCTTTTGTGTTGATTGTTGAACGTGACATGAAAGCGTGATCATTTGACATGTCTTTGAACACTACGAGACGGTAATTCTTTGGATGTATGTCTTTTTTCATTGCTATATGATTACTTTTATTTTCTACTGATTTGAACGGCAAAAATACTAATTTTCTCGTAACAAAAATATTTTTTTTAAAACTTTTTTTTTAAATATTATTTTCTATGATTATCATAAAGTTAAACAGCCAACATATCTTTTTTCAACATCAATTTTCCATATTAGAGTATAAAAAAACATTTCTTTCCGTCGCACAAATACGGCAAAATCAACAAAAAAGAAACGATGGCATAATTTCAGATATATTGTTTTATCTTTACCTTTCTTATCATTTAAAATTAAGCGAAACATTTTTTAATATAATGTATTGTTTATTGTTTTTATTTGTTATCTTTGCCACGAATAAAAACGTTATCGTAAAAATTTAATATTACAAACTTTAAATACATTATTAAGATATGAAACACAACTTTAACGCTGGACCATGTGTCCTTCCAAGAGAAGCTGTTGAAGCAGCTATTGAAGCAATCCGTGATTTTGACAACACAGGTATTGGTATCCTTGAGATCTCACACCGTACCCCAGGTTGGGAACGCGTAATGGCAGAGACTCGTCAATTATGGCGTGAGCTTTTGAACATCCCAGAGAACTACGAGATTTTATTCCTCGGTGGTGGTGCTTCAACACAATTCTTCAATGTTCCTGCAAACCTTTTAGAAAAGAAAGCAGCATACCTTCAAACAGGTGTTTGGGCAAAGAAAGCAGCTAAAGAAGCTAAATTCTATGGTGATGTAGAAGTTGTTGCTTCATCAGAAGACAAGACATATTCTTACATTCCTAAGGATTATGTAATTCCAACAGATGCTGACTATTTCCATATCACAACAAACAACACAATCTACGGTACAGAAATCCGTTACGATATGGATTGTCCTATCGACTTAGTAGCTGACATGTCATCAGACATCATGAGCCGTCCAGTTGACGTAAGCAAATACGCTTTGATCTATGGTGGTGCTCAAAAGAACGTAGGTCCTGCTGGCGTAACATTCGTTATCATCCGTCGCGACCTCCTCGGCAAATTGGAAGGCAAACGCAAACTCCAAACAATGGTTGACTACCGCACACACGCTGCAGAAGAAGATCGTAACATCTCTATGTTCAACACTCCTCCAGTATTCCCTATCTACGTCATGTATCAAACATTAAAATGGGTTAAGAAACTCGGTGGTGTTGAAGCAATGAACAAAATCAACGTTGAAAAAGCAGAACTTCTTTATAATGAAATCGACCGTAACTCAATGTTCGTCGGCACAGCAGCTAAAGAAGACCGTTCTATCATGAACGTATGCTTCGTAATGGCTCCAGGTCATGAAGACAAAGAAAAAGCATTCATGGAATTTGCTAAAGAACGTGGCATGGTTGGTATCAAAGGTCACCGTTCAGTTGGTGGTTTCCGCGCTTCTATCTACAACGCTTGCCCAGTAGAGTCAGTTAAAGCTCTCGTACAATGCATGCAAGACTTTGAAGCAGCTAACAAATAATATTTCATAAATAATTAAAAGACATTAAGAAATGAAAGTATTAGTAGCAACAGAAAAACCTTTCTCAAAGGCAGCCGTTGATGGTATCAGAACAATCGTTGAAGAAGCTGGTTACGAATTAGCTCTCTTAGAAAAATATACCGACGTACAACAATTCTACGATGCAGTAGCCGACGCTGACGCTCTCATCGTCCGTTCAGACAAAGTCACTAAAGAAGTCATCGACCACGCTAACAACCTTAAAATCGTTGTCCGCGCTGGCGCTGGTTTCGACAACTTAGACTTAGCAGCATGTACAGCAAAGAACATCGTAGCTATGAACACTCCAGGTCAAAACTCAAACGCTGTTGCTGAATTAGCAATCGGCATGATGATCTACATGGCACGTAACACATTCAAGCCAGGTACAGGTAGTGAGTTAAGCGGCAAGAGAGTTGGTATCCACGCTTACGGTAACGTAGGTCGCCTCGTAGCTAACAAAGCTAAGGCTCTCGGTATGGAAGTATGGGCATTCGACCCATTCGTACCAACAGAGAAAATGGAAGCTGAAGGCGTTAAAGTTCCTGCAACATTAGAAGAACTCTACGCTAACTGCGACTACATCTCATTACATATCCCTGCAAACGAGAAGACAAAAGGTTCTATCAACTATGAACTTCTTTCAAAAATGCCTAAAGGCGGTTGCTTAGTCAACACAGCTCGTAAGGAAGTCATCGATGAGGCTGGCATGGAACAACTCCTCACCGACCGCGCTGACCTCAAATATGTAACAGACATCGCTCCAGCTAACCAAGCTGTCTTAGCAGAGAAATTCACCACACGTTTCTTCGCTACACCTAAGAAACAAGGTGCTGAGACAGCAGAAGCTAACATGAACGCAGGTCTCGCAGCAGCACGCCAAATCGTTGGTTTCATCGAAAGAGGCGAAACTAAATTCAAAGTTAACTAATTAGTTTTTATATAAGATTCACCTCGTGTAATAATTTTAAAACGGGGTGAATCTTTCTTTACTTAACATTTACAAACAATTAATTTCCACTACATCATGACTCCAGAAGACAATAAATCAACGACTTTCTTCAAATTCGAAGATCTTCGAGTTTACAACAAGGCCATTGGTTTTGTATCATTGCTAACAGAAACAAGTGCTTTAGCAACTAACGACATAGAGAAGCATTACTACAAAAGATTCTTAGAGGAAGCTACACTATTAGCTTTCAACATTGCAGAAGGTTCTTCCAAGAACAAGCCTTCTTTCATTGCCCAACTAAAATCGGCAAAGACAAACATCCGTAAATGCGTAGTTTTCTGCGCCATCGGAAAACAAAACGCATTCCTCAACGAAGAAAAAGAAGACATAATCCGTACTCAATTGATGGAGCTCACCAAGATGATTGGTGCTCTCATCGTATCGTTACAGAGAAGTGTCAACATAGAACATTATGATCATCATTATCATGAGACACAAGATAATGGTATCACTTTCGAAGAAGAAATGATTTGGTAAAATAACATTAACAATAAAAAAATAAATAACATGTCAGTAATTAAACCATTTAAAGGATACCGTCCTCCAGTTGACATCGTCGAGAAATTAGCTTCAAGACCATACGACGTATTAAATTCAGAGGAAGCTCGCAAAGAATGCGAAGGTAATCCATATAGCCTCTTACACGTAACAAAAGCTGAAATCGACCTCGCTCCAGGTACAAAAGACAGCGACCTCACAACATACATCAAAGTTGTCGAGAACTTCAACGCTTTCAAAGATTACGGCTGGTTAGTTCAAGATAAAGAAGAGAAATTATATATCTACGCTCAAAGCATGAACCCAACAGATGCCAACGCTCATTGGCAATATGGTATCGTAGCTTGCGCATGGAGCGAAGACTATGTAAATCAAGTCATCAAGAAACACGAGCTTACACGTAAAGATAAAGAAGAAGACCGTATGAAACACGTCCGCATCACCAATGCTAACGTTGAACCTGTTTTCTTCGCTTATCCTGCTGTAGCAGAAATCGACGCTATAGTAAGTAACATCACAAAAGAAGCTCCTATCTACGACTTCATCGCTAAAGAAGATAACTTCGGCCACCGTTTCTGGGTCATCGATGACAAAGCTACTATCGACAGATTAGTTGAACTCTTCGCAAAAGAAGTGCCTTCAATGTATATCGCCGACGGTCACCACAGAAGCGCAGCAGCAGCTCTCGTAGGTCAAGAGAAAAAAGAAAATAACCCTAACCACAAAGGCGATGAAGAATACAACTTCTTCATGACAGTTATTTTCCCTGACAACCAATTAAAGATCATCGACTACAACCGCGTAGTGAAAGATTTGAACGGCTTGTCAAAAGAAGAGTTCCTCAACGCTTTGACAGAATCATTCGATGTTGAAGATATGGGAACAGAGATATACAAGCCAGCTAAATTACACGAATTCAGCACATATTTAGATGGTCACTGGTATAAGCTCAACGCTAAAGCTGGTACATTCAACGATGAAGACCCAATCGGCGTCCTCGATGTCACTATCTTATCAAACTTAGTCTTAGACAAGATTTTAGGCATTAAAGACTTACGTACCGACAAACGCATCGACTTCGTTGGTGGTATCCGCGGTCTCGGCGAATTGAAACGTCGCGTTGATAATGGCGAGATGAAAGTAGCTTTCGCTTTACATCCAGTAACAATGAAGCAAATCATCGACATTGCTGACAGCGGCAACATCATGCCTCCTAAGACAACATGGTTCGAACCTAAACTCCGTTCAGGTCTCGTAATCCACACCTTAGAATAAGACAATGAGACAATAAGTAAAAAGCGGGCAGAAATTTCTGCTCGCTTTTTTATTACCTTAATCGTCAGACGTATCAATGTTAATTCATATTGCAGGAATCATTGATACGTCTCTACTTATATTCTCAATCCTTCACTGGACGAACTGCGAAACCATTTCTACGAAGTCCCCAGTCTATTAAACCAACATTAACGTTGAACTCCATATAATATGCTGCTGTATTAGCGTTATCCTCATAAGGTGTTGAAGTCCAATAATAGCCATATCTTCCTTCATCGAAAGTTTCTGTTCCGACACAGAATCCTGAGGTTGGAAGGAATATGAAATTACCATTGGTCTTAGATTCTACCTTATAACCAGAGACGCCTTTCTTAAAGTCATCATACCATGTCCATTCACACTCTGTCATTAACTCATTCATTTCCGCCACTGTTGGCATTCTCCATCCGTCACCCCATGATGCTGCTGCAACATCGTATTCAGGATTTCCAGAGATGTCGGCGATTGCTTTGTCATTTGTAACACAGTTGCTTGACTGATAATCTTCTTTAATAGTAAGTTCTCCCCAAGCAAAATGTCCACCATATTCTTCGAGAGCCATAGCACCAACGTTGAATGAAGCCCATTTTACGCCACTTGGCAATCCTAAATCGATAGCTTCATAGATATTCTCTTCTTCATTTTTCAATGTCGTAAAAGAAACTATCTCACTCTCAACCTGACCAGCGCTATTGACAGCATATGCCCAGACATAGTATGTTCTGTCAGCCTCTAAGTCTGTTATCTCATATTCATAATTACCTAATCCTGAGCCCACCTTTTCTTTTATAGTACATTCTGCGTCTGGTTCAAGAGTACAAGTCCAATAGAATCCACGTTGTGTTACTTCAGCACCTCCGTCCGATAAGACTTCTGCGCTAAAAACAGCTGTGCTACTCGTTATATCAGCAACTGTAACATCTGATATTGTAGGAGCTTCCACTTTTACGTCTCCATTTCCATTGTTAGAATTTGGTTCTGTCTCTGGTTCAGGCTTGCACGAAAACAAGAGCCCGCAAACCATTAGTGTTAAAATTAAATACCTTTTCATCACTAAATTATTTTTACGTTAATTAATATAAATATCAATCTTGATTTTATTTTCTTTGATATAAATAACGTTTGATACTCTTCTTCGGTGTTCTCTCGAAAGGTTCCGACATCACCTCTATCTTATTAAGTTTAGAATAGTTAGGCAGCTCTTTATTTATCTCTGGCAAGGTATCCTTTATATGTTGTATCAGCACCTCTTGACTCATTCCATCTTGAGCAGCGAGGTCGAAGTCAGGATAAATGAGAGCTGTCAAGCCTCCGTTATCTTCTATCACTAAAGATTCTAGCACATAAGGACGAGTGTCGAGGACTGCTTCCACTTCTTCTGGATATATATTCTGACCTGAGGCGCCGAGTATCATACACTTAGAACGACCTCTGATATAAAGATAACCATCGGCATCTATCACACCCATATCTCCTGTGTGAAGCCAGCCATCATCATCGAGGACTTCTTTTGTTGCCTCATCATTTTTATAATAGCCGAGGAACACGTTAGCTCCTTTCACCAATAGCTCACCAGGAATATTCTGTGGATCTGGAGAATCGACTTTCATCTCCATATTAGGAACGATACGTCCGCAAGAATACAACTTAGCAGTCTTATAATCATCGTAAGTGATGATAGGGGCACATTCTGTCATGCCATAGCCAACGGTAAACGGAAACTCCATCTTCTTGAAGAACGACTCCACTTCCTTATTAAAGGCAGCACCGCCGATGATGACTTCATAGAACTCACCGCCAAAAGCGTTTATCAGCTCTGTCTTAATCTTATTCATGACTATCTGCTCAAGTATTGGAAGTTTCATCACGAACTTAATACCATCTTTTTCGAGGACAGGCTTCACTTTGTTCTTGTATATCTTCTCAATGATGAGAGGCACTGCGATGACAAGTGTCGGTTTCACCTCCGACAATGCCTGCATGATAATCTTAGGACTTGGGAGACGCGACAAGAAGAAGACATGACAGCCCGCACTGAGTTCATATAACACCTCAAACATGAGTCCGTACATATGAGCACTCGGCAACATTGCAACTACTTTTGAAGTATTGTCGAGCTGTGGCAACACCTTTTTAGCAAACTCTAAGTTAGAACATATAGCACGATAAGGTATCATGACACCTTTGGAGAATCCCGATGTGCCAGACGTATAATTGATGATAGCAAGCTCATCTGCTTTATCTTCACAATAATTTATAGATTCTGGCAGGAAGTCCATCGGATATTTCTTGCCGAACAACTCATTAAGATGTTCGCGCACATACACTATGTCGTCGTTGGCTGCATAAAGCAACTTAAACGTGTTGACTTGAATTATCGCCAAGAGGTCAGGCATCTCCGACTCAGAGAGTCCTTCCCATATCACCTCATCAACAAAAAGCACCTTAGCCTCCGAATGATTCACGAGATGATGTATGTTGCTCGATTTAAACTCGTGCATGAGAGGGACAGGAACAGCACCATACGTCATTGCTGCAAGAAAAGATACGACCCAGTTAGCTTGGTTTCTTGAGCATATAGCCACCTTATCACCTTTTTGTAAACCACATGTCTCAAAAACAATATGGAGTTTCTCTATCCTTCTTGCGAGATCTCTATAGTAAAATGTAACACCCTGATAATTAGAGATAGCAGGTCTATCCCAATTCTTCTTAAATGATTTCTCAAAAATCTTGTTTACTGATGTAAAATTCATCCTTTAAGTTTTAGTAAGTAATATAATATTAGTTTGTCGCTACAAAGATACAAAAAAGGCTCCGAATTTTGACCCAGACACTGATATTTTTGGTTATTGAGACGCATCAATGTTGATCTGACCCCAAAAAGTTGGACAGGTTAATAAAAAAGTTTACATACAAAGAGTTCGGTATTTCACTGGACTCTTTCCGTTTAATCTTAATTTAATACGTTCGTT
>SUWU01000044.1 GCA_015061295.1 Lentimicrobiaceae bacterium | reverse complement strand
ATGAACAAAGTGGCGAGCTTCACGGTTTAACACGTGTACGTTCTTTCACACAAGACGACGCTCATATCTTCTGCCGTCCAGATCAGGTTAAAGATGAGTTTATCCGCGTGATGGAAATCATCGAGATCATCTTCAAGGCATTGAACTTTGAGAACTTCGAGGCACAGATTTCTTTACGTGACCCAGAAGACACAGAGAAATATGTAGGTACAGACGAAAACTGGGAAAGAGCAGAAGCAGCTATCGTGGAGGCTTGCAAGGAAAAAGGTCTTCCTGCAAAAGTGGAATATGGCGAAGCAGCATTCTATGGTCCTAAACTCGACTTTATGGTGAAGGATGCTCTTGGAAGAAGATGGCAGCTCGGAACAATTCAAGTTGACTATAACTTACCAGAACGTTTCGACTTGACATACATCGGTTCTGACAACGAGAAACATCGTCCTGTTATGATTCACAGAGCACCGTTCGGTTCGATGGAGCGTTTCGTTGCTGTATTGTTAGAACACTGCGCTGGCGACTTCCCATTGTGGCTTACACCAGATCAGGTGATGATTTTGCCTGTCAGTGAGAAATATCATGACTATGCTGAGAAACTCAACGAGTTGTTGAAACGCAATGAGATCCGTACTTTGATCGATATGAGAAGCGAGAAGATAGGACGTAAGATCCGCGATGCTGAGATGAAGAAAGTTCCTTATATGCTCATCGTTGGTGAGAAAGAGATGAACGAAAACGCTGTCTCAGTGAGAAAACACGGTCAAGGCGACCTTGGTTCGATGTCGGTTGAAGACTTTATCGCGATGATAGAAAAACAAGTTAAAGAAGAACAAAACATAAGATAAAATATAAAGATTGTTAAATTAATATAGGAGACACAAATCATAGCACTACCTAATAACAACGGAAGAGGTCCGCAAAGAGGACAGAGGAACGAAGATCCACATCGTATCAACGAGAGAATTACAGCACCGATGGTGAGAGTCGTTGGTGAAGGTGTCGATAACGAGATACATTCTATCAGAGAGGCTTTGAAAATAGCTGATGAGATGGGACTCGATTTAGTTGAAATTTCACCTAATGCCAATCCTCCAGTCTGTAAGCTGATGGATTATAAAAAATTCCTCTTCGACCAGAAGAAGAAACAGAAGGAAATCAAGGCTAAGACAACGAAAGTCGTCATTAAAGAGATTCGTTTGGGACCACAGACTGATGATCATGATTTTGAGTTTAAGTTGAATCATGCCAAGAGATTTTTAGAAGATGGAGCAAAGGTTAAAGTTGACGTATTCTTCCACGGACGTTCGATAGCATACAAAGACCAAGGTGAGATTATTTTGTTGAAGTTTGCTCAAGCTCTGGCAGACTATGGCAAGGTGGAGTCGATGCCTAAGTTGGAAGGTAAACGCATGATGATGATGGTAGCTCCTAAAAAATAAAGATAGACACTCATTTTAAAAAAAAGTATATTACAATGCCAAAAATGAAAACAAAATCCGCTGCCAAGAAACGTTTCAAAGTAACAGGCACCGGTAAAATCAAGAGAAAGCACGCTTATAAAAGCCACATCTTAACGAAGAAATCAATAAAACGTAAACGTAATTTACGTCACGCAACAATCGTTGAGCCAGCTAATATGAAAGCTGTGAAGGAAATGCTTCTCATGTAATTTAAAAAATAATTGTTTAACTCTTGTTAGAGTAGAAAAGTTCTCGAAAGGGCGAGGCACTCTAACGGAATAAAAAGTAAAAAAATGCCAAGATCAGTTAACGCAGTCGCTTCAAGAGCAAGACGCAAAAAAGTATTAAAACAGACAAAAGGCCAGTTCAGCGCACGTAAAAACGTTTGGACTGTAGCTAAAAACTCTTACGAAAAGGGTTTACAGTACGCATATCGCGACAGAAGAAATAAAAAACGTGATTTCAGATCCTTATGGATTATCCGTATCAATGCTGCTGCTCATGAATATGGTATGTCATACAGCACATTCATGGGTAAGCTTCATGCAGCTAATATCGACCTCAACCGTAAGGTTTTAGCCGACTTAGCTTTGAACAATCCAGAAGCATTTAAAGCTATAGTTGAAAAAATAAAGTAATAATCACTGAATGAGTGTAAAAGGAAGCCGCTGTGAAGCGGCTTTTTTTTATTATTTTTTTTCAAAAATCTCTTGACATTTAAAAAATAAGCTTTATCTTTGCAGTGTATTAGTAAACTAATACAGTAAATAAATATCACAATTATGATAACAATTAATAACTTAGACTTTAGCTACAAGAATGTAACGGTCTTCAGAAACATCAGCCTCGAATTTAAAGAAGGCTGCGTCTATGGTCTCCTCGGCGAAAATGGAGTGGGGAAGACCACTTTGTTAAAACTTATGAGCGGATTACAATCGCCTGTAAGTGGAACTGTTAGTATTGACGATTTTATCCCTTCGGAGAGAAATCCGTATTTTCTTCAAAAAATCTTCTACCTCCCAGAAGAAGTCATCACCGATGACACTACGCCAGAGAAGTTCATTAATAAATTAGGTGTGTTTTATCCTTGTTACGATCATTCTTATTTTTTGGATCTTATGAAAGATTTGGAAGTCGATGTCACGAGGAAATTCTCTGCGCTTTCTTACGGTCAGAAGAAGAAGGCTTTGCTTGCATGTGCGCTCTCATTACGTACCGACTATCTGCTTTTAGATGAGCCTACCAACGGATTGGATATTCCGTCGAAGGCGAAATTCAGAAAAGTGATATTGCAACATGGTACGGACGCGGAAAGCCACGTCCCTACAGTTATCATCTCTACTCATCAGGTGAAGGATGTGGAGAATCTCATCGACCCAATAGTGATTCTTGACCACGACGAGGTTTTGCTTGACGCTACTTTCGAGGAGATTTCTAAAAAGCTCTATTTTGAATATGGAGCTGAGAAATCTGACGACGCTCTCTATTCGGAAATGATGCCTGGCGGTTACACCAACGTGCTTCCTAACAAATTTGAGATGGAAAGCCAAATTAACGTGGAGGCACTCTTCAACGCAGTAAGAAATAATAAAAAAGTTATTAAAGAAATTTTTGACAAATAATATTTGTAGAGACGTATCAATGCTTCCTGCAAAATTATAAATCATTGATGCGTCTTAGAAATCAGAGATAACAATTAAGAAAAAACCTATTGAGACGCATCAATGTTTGTTAATAATTTAGGTGTCATTGATACGTCTCTACTTAACTAAAAATAAAAATCATGAACAAAACATTTGATATAAAAAGATTTGGCAATGTGTTAAGACATGATGCCTTGAGTTATTTACAGAACTTCGGCTGGACCTTGGTGGTGCTTCTTGCAATCCCGATACTGATATGGTCTATACTTTATGTTAATATGGATGAACCCGATGCGTTGATGAATAATGAACGCTACGGATTCTTGCTTTGCCTCGCTATTATTGCGATGATACTCGCACCATCGCGACTGTATAAAAATGCAAACGATTCAAGAAAAGGAATTCAATTTGCTATGCTACCTGCTTCAAACATGGAGAAATTCCTCAGTATGTCAATCTATTGTCTCGTCGTGACACCTATATTATATTTGGCTGGAGCTGTGGCAATCGATAGTATCCTCGCTTTAATTCCAGGAAAAAATCCATACGGAGGATTTGTCTTCGAAAGTATATTTAGTACTAACCTTGTTTCGATAGAATTGGATCCTGAATTTGACAAATGTGCTCAAGAGATACAGTTGCCTTTGTCCCAAACTTTTATGAACATGTCATTCGTCTCTATCTTTATGTTTACCAATATGATTTTTAAGAAACGTAAGGTAAGTAAGACAATAGGGATACTTCTTCTTATAGGTATAGCGCTAATGATATTTTGTATTAGAGGTGTGATTAGAGTTGAAAATATTGATTTTGAGACAACTGAAGCTATGAAGGAATATTCATTACTTTTAGTTAAAAGGATTACATATACACTGTACACATGTAGCATCTTGATTTCAATAATAATGCTGTCTCTCACATATTTTAAAATCAGAAAACAAAAATATTGATTATGGAATTCAAGTCACACCAGCCGATCTACTTGCAGATATACTATCACATCTGCGAGATGATATTGAACGGCAAATATAAGTCAGGCGACAAGATAATGTCGGTGAGGGAGATGGCGATAGAAGTCGGTGTCAATCCCAATACGGTGATGCGATCCTACGAGCAGCTGCAGAACAGGAACATCATCATCAACAAGCGCGGCATCGGCTTCAACGTGAGCGAAAACGCGAAAGAAATTATCCTCGAAGAACAGAAGAAACAATTCATCGAAGAGGAACTCCCGGAGATAATAAAGAAACTGAAGATGTACGGAATTTCAATTGAAGAAATCGAAAGACAATTGAAAGTTTAAAATTTGTAGAGACGTGACACATTACACCGAAAAAAATAAACAATCTGTAATTGGTGCGTCTCAACCGAATTGACAATTAAAAGTTGAAAATTAGGTTTAAGGTTTAATGCTTAAGGTTTAAGGTTGGAGTTACGATAAACTTTAAAACTTAAAACTCTCAACTTTAAAACTACTTTAAACCTTAAACCTTAAACTTTAAACTTTAAACTCTAAACTATAAAAAATGAAACGTGTATCAATATTATTGTTTGCCGTCTTGTTTTAAATTTCAACAAATGGTCGATTCAATTTCTCTGAAATCATAATACTTACTCCAATCCTCCACCTAAGGCATGATATAATGTGATTACACTTTGTATCTCAAGATATTTGTCGTTTGTCCCTGTAAGCTCTGCTTGTAACAGATTCTTCTGTGCTGTTAAAACTTCTAAGTAGTCGGCCTGTCCGTTTTTCATGAGAAGTTGAGTGTTCATGACGGCTCCTTTCAGATACACAATCTGTAACTTGTCGCTGTCTAATCTCTTGCGTGCTGTCTGCCATGAGATTAAGGCGTTGTTTGCCTCAGTACCAGCGTCTAACAAAGTCTGCTTGAAATTCAACAAGGCTTCTTGTCGCTGCGACTCGCTTATCTTTACTTTTGCTTTTATTTTCCCTTGATTGAAGATTGGCTGCATCAATGAGCCTACAGCATTGAAAATGAAGTCGCCTGGATTACCGCTGACTCCCGACCAACCTGCTGTACCGCTTAAAGTGATAGAAGGGTAGAAGTAGGAACGCGCTACGTTGGTGGCATAGAAAGCTTCTACTAATTTATACTCAGCTTGTCTTACGTCAGGACGATTGACGAGGCTCGATAATGGAAGTCCCATCAATAATGTGTCTGGAAATACTTGTTCCGATAATGCGTTACGTTCAAATTCTTGTGGCACAAGTCCTAACAATGCAGATAATGAATTTTCTTGTTCTATGATTTGCTTCTCTAAACTTAATATAGAGGCTTCTACATTTACTTTATTGGCTTTTGCCTGAAGCACAGCAGCTTCGTTGGTCTTGCCGGCTCTCTTCAAAGCCGATAATGTCCTGATATTTTCTTCCCAAGTGTTTAATGTCCTTTTGCTTATGTCTAATTGTTCGTCGAGCATGAGCAGTGTGTAATAGGCGTCTGCTATCGTCGCGATGAGCTGTGTCTGAACAGCTTGTTGGTAGGCTTCTGCCGATGCAAGTGCTGCTATAGCTCCTTCTTTGGTGTTATGCTTTCTTCCGAAAATATCAACTTCCCACGAGGCAGTAGGAGATATGCTATAACTCAATCCATTCTGATTAATACCTGCTTGAGCTGAAAATGAAATGTCAGGAAAAAAAGATAACTTAGAAGTCCTTAATGTGGCTTCTGCTTGTTCAACTTTCAAGCGTGCTATCTCTAAATTGGTGTTGTTTTCTAACCCTAACTCTATCAGATTATGAAGAAGTGTGTCGGCAAATAATTCTCTCCATGTGAGCGAAGCTATTGACTCATAGTCGTCTGCTGTCGGAATCCTGTTGTAGAGACTATCTACGAAAGCAATATCAGGGCGCTCGTATTCTTTATACAAAGCGCAGCTGTTCATCATGACGACAGTCAATAATATGAAAGGTATTAATATCTTTTTCATTATTCTATTTCCTTATTTCTTTTAGGCATTAATTTTTCTTCAATATTTCTAAAGATAATAAACAAAACAGGCACTACAAACAATAATGCTATCGTTCCGATGAGCATTCCGCCCACCGTTCCCACGCCGATGGAGATATTGCCGTTAGCACCTACGCCTGTTGCAAACATCATCGGTAACATACCGAAAATCATTGTCAATGATGTCATAAGGATTGGTCTCAACCTTGACTTAGCTGCCGACATTGCTGCCATTGTAATCGACATGCCTTCTGCTCTTCTTGCTGATGCATATTCTGTAATCAAGATGGCTGTCTTTGCTAACAATCCTATCAGCATCAAAAGTCCGATCTGTAAATATATGTTGTTTTCCAATCCGAACATATTGGCGAATAAGAAACTACCTGCTAAGCCGAATGGCACCGACAAGATGACGACGATAGGGATTAATATGCTTTCGTACAAAGCACAAAGTATCAAGTAAATGAATACGATGCAGATTACAAATATCATCGCTGTTGAGCTGCTCGATGATGCTTCTTCTCTCGACATGCCACCGAACTCGTAACCGTAGCCTGCTGGCAATAACTCATCGGTGACTTCTCTCACAGCTTGTATCGCCTCTCCTGAAGAATATCCGTTGGCAGCTTGTCCGTTGATTTGTATTGATGAGAAGAGATTGAATCTCGAAATTGACTGTGGTCCGTAAACACGTGTCAATGTAACGTATTGACCTATTGGCGACATCTCTCCGTTTTTATTTCTCACGAACATATTGTTGAGTGATTCAGTGTCGAGACGATGTTCCGCCGAGGCTTGTATCATGACGCGATAAAGCTTTGAGAATCTGTTCATATTTGATGCGTAGCTTCCGCCGATGTAACCTGCCATCACGTTGAGAACATCGCTTGGAGAAATGCCGTTACGTTTACATCTCGCTGCATCTACTTCCAAAAGATATTGAGGATATTTGGTGTCGAAAGATGTCGATGCTCTTCCAATCTCAGGTCTTTCGTTGAGAGCAGCGATGATGTCGTTGGTGATTTTCTGTAGGTCTTCTAACTTACCGCCTTTCTGGTCTTGTATGTGAAGCTCGAAACCGCTACTTGCTCCGTAGCCAGGAATCATACCGCGGGTGAAGACGATGATCTTAGCCGATGTGATGTCAGATGTCTTTGAATAAATATCTTCCATCACGTAGTCGATGTGATCTTCTGTTTCTGTACGTTGATCCCAAGGCTTGAGACGAACGGTGAAGCCTCCGCATGAAGGACCTGCACCACTCATCATGCCGTAACCTGTTGTGTAAGAATACGATTCTATCTGAGTGATCTCGTCTAATCGTGAAGCTATCAACTCCATGACGCGTACCGTCTCTCCTAAGTTAGTTCCAGGAGGTGTCTGAACGTCGATGTTGATAGAGCCCATGTCTTCTTTAGGAACGAGTCCTGTCTTGGTATTTTCCAACATGTAGAAAAGTCCTCCGAGAGCTACGATGACTAATATCATCGATAGCCATTTGTTTTTAAACATGAAGAGAACACCTCGCTTGTATTTGTTGATAACACTTTGGAAACCAGTATCGAAGGCAACGTGAAAACGTGTTGAGAACGACATGCTTCCGTCTTCTCTTATGACGTATGGCTGCATCAATAATGCACATAATGCAGGACTTAACGTGATGGAGTTGATGAGCGAGATACCGACAGCAACAGCCATAGTGAGACCGAATTGTGTGTAGAAAGTACCTGTCGTTCCTCCCATGAAACATACTGGAATGAACACTGCCATGAAGACGAATGTCGTTGCAATCAATGCGTTGGAGATACCTTGCATTGCGTCGATGGTGGCTTTATATGGTGAGGTGTAACCTGCGTCGAATTTGGCTTGCACCGCTTCCACCACAACAATCGCATTATCAACTACAGTACCGATGACGAGCACCAAGGCGAAGAGCGTGATCATATTGAGACTGAATCCAGCTACCATCAAGAATGCGAATGTGCCTATGAGTGAAACTATGATTGCGATGGCTGGGATGAAAGTGGAACGGAAACTCTGTAAGAAGATATATACTATCAAGATAACCAAGATGACGGCTAAGACGAGCGTCTCGATGACATTGTCGATAGATGCGTCTAAGAAGTCTTTGGTACTCATCAAGTCAACGATTTCAATACCTTTTGGCAACGATTGTCTGATGTCTTCTACCTCTTTGTCGATGGCATCGATAATTTCGTTGGCGTTGGAGCCTGAAGTCTGAGAAATCATCAATGTGGTTCCTGGATGTCCGTTTACCTTACCGATATAGTCATAGCTTCTTGAACCTAATTCTACCGTTCCGATGTCTTTAAGTCTCAATAAAGTACCGTCGGCATCGGCGCGAATTACCATATTAGCGTAGTCTTCTTCTTTGTCGTAGCGACCTCTATACTTTAATGTATAACGGAAAGTGTTTTCCGAGTCGGCGCCGAGAGTTCCGGTGGCGGCTTCTAAGTTTTGTTCAGCAAGGACTGCTGAAATATCAGATGGCACCAAAGAATATTTCGCCATCTTGGCAGGGTCGAGCCAGATACGAAGCGAGTAGTCGGCTCCTCTAACATCGACTTCACCGACGCCAGCGATACGCGATAATCTCGGCTCAATATTGATTTTTAAATAGTTGCTGATAAATCTCTCGTCGAAAGAGTCGTCGGGACTATAAACGGCGAGTACTTTGATACGGCTCGTCTGTCTTTTCTTGACGCTCACGCCGCTTCTAGTTACTTCTGCTGGCAACAATCCTTGTGCTGAGGCGATACGATTCTGAACGTTGACAGTTGCCATGTCGGCATTCGTTCCCTGACGGAAATAAATCTGTATGTTGGCAGAGCCGTTATTGTTGGCTGACGATGTCATATACATCATGTCTTCCACGCCGTTGATGGCTTCTTCCAAAGGCACTACGACGCTGTTTTGCACAGTCTCGGCATTAGCGCCTGCATAGTTAGCTGATACACTCACTGTCGGAGGAGCGATCTCTGGAAATTGCTCGACAGGAAGTCCGACGAGACATATAAGACCGAGCAACACTATTATCACAGAGATGACGCCAGCGAAAATCGGACGGTCGATAAATGTTCTGATATTCATAATCAATTACCTCCGTTATTATTTTTATCATTATCTGTTGGCTGTTGGCTGTTGGCTTCTTCAACTGTCTTAATCGTAGCGCCTTCTCTTACTAAACCAGCGCCTTCAGCGATGATGACGTCGCCGACTTCCAAGCCGCTCGTCACAATATAATCGACGCCGTTGTTACGAGGCATGACGGTGATAGCTGCTGATTGTGCCTTGCCGTCAACGACTTTATAAACGAAGATTTTTTCCTGTAATTCAAATGTAGCGGTCTGAGGTATTACGATGCAGTCTTCGTGTGAGGTTGGTATAATGACTGTTCCGCTGCCGCCGTCGCGTAAGAGACGGTCTGGATTTGGGAATACTGCGCGGAAACTCACAGCTCCTGTGCTCGCACTGATGGTTCCACTCACAGCGTTGATTTTTCCTTTATGATTGTAAGTCTTGCCGTTGCTCATCACCAATTCAACAGCAGGCATGTCCTTGATAGCGGCTTTCAACGAGCCGTATTCTTGAATGAGGTCTAACATCTGATTTTCTGCCATGGAGAAATAAGCGAAGATTCTGCTGTCGTCAGATACTGTTACCAAAGGCTGACTTATGCCGCTGTTTACCAATGCGCCGACGCGATAAGGTATCATGGAAGCGACACCGTTGACAGGTGATTTTACGTAAGTATAAGAAAGGTTGTTGTATGCGCTATTCATCTCGGCTTTTGCTAACGCCAATTTAGCTTCGGCTTCGGCGAGGTCGTTCTGGGCGGTCATGAGTTCAAACTCGGAGATGACATCTTGTTCAAGAAGTTCCTTGCTGCTTTCAAGAACTAACTGCGCTGTCGAGAGGTTTGCCTCGGCACTCATCACGTTGGCTGATGCTATCTCGTAAGCGGCTTTATATGGCGTTTGGTCGATGACGAAAAGGGTAGAGTCCTTACGCACGAAGTCGCCTTCGTTGATGCGGATGTCTGTAATCATGCCACTGACTTGCGGACGAACTTCGACGGTCTGGCAGCCGTTGATGGTGGCGGCGAAACCGCTTCTCAATATCTGATCGCTCTTTTCGACGGTTAAAGTCTTATAAATTGTTTCTGCTTTCTTCTGTGGAACCACTTTCTCCTGACATGATGTCAATGACAAACCGACAATTCCGATAAAAAATAATTTTCTTAAATTGCTCATTTTCAAGTTTAATTTGTTGTTGTTTTGTAGTGAAAAAATAACTTATAGAAGCATAAGTTATGAACGACAAATTTAAGAAATATTTTGCGAAGAGAGAAATATTTTTTTACGTGATTTCTGTAAATTACTTAGCAAGTGATTTGTGAATTTTTTTATTAAATTTATTTTTTTTTTACATATAACTAAAAATTTAGTTGCGAAGTTATAAAATAAATTATATATTTGCATCGTTAAATGTTAAAAATAATTTGATAATGGAAAATAATATTAAAGAACTTACGAAAGCAGAAGAGCAGGTGATGCACGTAATCTGGAAGATAGGCGAGGGCTTCGCTAATGAAATAATGTCGAACTTCCCTGAACCTAAACCAGCGTATAACACTGTGCTTACGATAGTTAGAATCTTAGAGAAAAAAGGTTTCGTCGGTCACGAGACTTTCTGCAAAGCTAATCGTTATTATCCGCTTATCTCGAAAGAAGATTATTCTCAAAATTCTCTCAACACTCTTGTGAAAAATTATTTTAACAATTCCTATACGGAACTTGTATCGGCTTTTGCCAAGAAAGAGAATTTTACGATCGAGCAGCTTGAAGAACTAAAGAAAATGATTGATGACGCTATAAATAAATAAGTTATGATGACAAAAGTTTTATTGACATTCGTAGCGACGATAGTTCTGTATTATACCTATAAACTATTGTTCGGCAAATGTAACAGGTTTGAAATCTGTCGTATAACATTACTGACGATGTCGGTCTTCGCATTCGTATTTCCTTTCATCTCGATAGAAATTTCTAAACCTTTACCTGAATATTTTTTAACATTAGAAAATATTGAGATTTTAAATAATAATAATGTAAATGTTGAAACTGAGAGTGTTAATAATAATTCACTTTCATTCTTACAGATAATATCGCTCGTGTATATCATAGGTGTAGTGATTTCTTTTGTGAAAATAATTTTTAACATTTATAAGATTCATAAAATTAAAATAGGGAAGAAGCTGGAAATTATTGACGGATTTAAGGTTATCTATACTTCTGAAAATCATATTCCTTTCTCATTCTTTAACAATATTTTCATTCCTGATAATACAAATCCATTGATATTAAAACATGAGATGAGTCATGTTAGGCATCGTCATTCTTTGGATATTATCTTAATGGAAATTATGATTTCGTTTCAGTGGTTCAATCCTTTTATCTATAAGATGAAGAAGGAACTGCAAGGCTTGCATGAGTATATAGCGGACAATGAAACTATTGAAAACGAAACTGATAAATCGAACTATATGATGTTATTATTGCAGCAGTGCACGGCTGACAATTATAACGCTATAGCCAATAACTTCAGTTTTTTATTAACCAAAAAAAGAATTGTTATGATTACACAGAAACAAAAGTCAAAGAAGATGGTAATTAGGATGTTACTGACTCTTCCCGTATTCGCGCTCTTGATTTTGCTGAATACACAATGCGATAATCCGAAACCGCAAAATCAGGTTCGAGGAATAGATGTTTCTACAGAATATGATGTTGAATCTGATGGTG